>SVQS01000178.1 GCA_015065205.1 Oscillospiraceae bacterium | reverse complement strand
ACAACTGCGGCAATCGGCGATAGTGTTGTTTATATTGGCAATTCTGCATTTGCCGGTTGTACCTCTTTGTCAAACGTAACGATTGGAAAGAGTGTAGAAAGTATAGGAAGTGGAATATTCTTAAAATGTGGCTCTTTGACAAGTTTAATAGTGGCAGATAATAATCCTGTATATCATTCTAATGGAAATTGCATTATCGAAACGGCAAGTAGAAAATTGGTTTTGGGATGCAATAACAGTGTAATACCCACAGATGGTAGTGTTACAAGCATTGGAGCGAGAGCCTTTGCTTATTGCTCTAATTTGACAAATTTAAAGATTCCGGAAGGTGTAACAAATATTTTAGACGCTGCATTTAATGGTTGTCTTTCTTTGGAGAGTGTCATTATACCAGATAGTGTGACGCATATTGAAAATGCTGCATTTAATGGTTGTCTTTCTTTGGAGAGTGTCATTATACCATATAGTGTGACGCATATTGAAAATACTGTATTTAATGGTTGCAAGTCTTTAGCGAGCATAACGATAGGCAAAGGTCTAACCAGCATTGGAGAGGCAGCATTCCGAAATTGTGATAATCTTACAGATGTGTATTACGCTGGAAGCGAGGAAGCATGGGGGAAAATCGAAGTTGATAACACTCAAAATGCGAATGACATTTTGCTAAACGCCACCATCCATTACAATTACGTCCCCGAAGAATAAACAACAAAAGCCGACGATTTCCCGTCGGCTTTTCGCTTTTCTATTACTTTTTCATAATCTTCTTATACAAATTCTCCGCATAAAGGCTAAATCCTTGATCGTTGGGGTGCAGAATTTGGTCGTGGAAGAACGCGGAGAGGTGGGGGATGAGATTCCAACCGTCCACAACGGTAAAGTGGTCATAATCCTTGGTGTATTCGCAAAAGAGCTTGTAAACGTCAGAGATCGGTCTCTTCATCGCGGTCTCGCGTTCGGAGTCGCCGCGCCAAATGGGGGCAATGACAAACACTTGACTGTGAGGATAACGCTGATGAATGAGCGCTAAGAACGCGCGGCAGTCTGCTTCAAATTTTTCCATCGTGCACATACTCCAGTCATTCGTGCCGTAGGCGATGGTCACAAAATCGGGGGTTTCTACATCGTCGCGACGAACAAGCTCGGGCGAGAAGGTGGAACCGCCAATGCCGCGGTTGTGAACGTCGGCATCCAAAAGATTGCCAAGACGGTTTACGTAGGAAAGGGAAGGATAGGTGGCATCGTAGCCGTGGGTAATGGAGTCGCCGTAGGCGAGAAGTGTGTAGGGACGCGTGTGCGGCTTGATAGAAGCACCGTCGTCGAGCTCAAAAGAGGTCATAATAACGCCTTTCGACCAAGGGAAGTAGATTTCCACAAGACTTTCCCCCGAGGAGAGCTTGACTTCCATCTCTGCCTCGTTTTCTTTGTCGCTGCCACCGTGCGCAATGATTGCACCATTTTCACAAATATCAAAATAAGCGTAAAGGCGGCTCGAGCCATCGGTGAGCTTCGCCGAGAATTTGAGGCTTTCACTGTTGGTATAAAACGCAAGCTTTACACCGGCGGTGGAGTCGGTCTTGTTGGCATTTGCCTGATTGTTGTATTGCAAATAGTATTGTTTTTGTGCCACAGTCATGCGAAAGAACTGCACACCACTCTCTACTTCTTCCACGCGGTCAACGCCGCGCGCAATGCTTTTCAGTTGTTCAAAAGATAATTTCATAGCATCCTCCATAAGCGAGACGAAAACCGTCCGTTATTGTCAAAGGTATTATAACACATCGAGGGCACGATTGCAAGAGACATTTTAACAATTTCTTCCACCGCTTGCCATATTCTGCCTTGAATACCATTCCCGCCTCGCGGCAATACTTTTTTTGGAACAAAAATAGGGATTGGTGGCAAGGATGTACTACAACAAAGTGGAAATTTGCGGGGTGAATACCTCGAACCTCAAGGTGCTCTCCGACGAGGAAAAAAGGGAACTGCTCCTGCGAATGAAAAACGGTGACGAGGAGGCTCGAGCCGAGCTCATCAACGGCAATTTGCGCTTGGTGCTATCCATTATTCAACGCTTTACAGGAAGGAAAGAGAACCTCGATGACCTTTTTCAAGTGGGATGTATCGGACTTGTCAAGGCGGTTGATAACTTTAATACCGAGCTCGATGTCAAATTTTCGACTTACGCAGTACCTATGATCATTGGAGAAATTCGCCGCTACTTGCGCGATAATAACGCAATTCGCATCAGTCGATCGGTGCGTGACCTCGCCTATCGCGCCTTGCAAGCGCGCGAGGAGCTGATTGCTATGCACGAAAGCGAGCCGACGGTCGAGCAGATCGCCGCACATTTGGGTGAGAAAAAAGAAGCAGTCGTGCACGCCCTTGATGCCATTGCCGAGCCTATTTCACTCTACGAACCGGTTTTCAACGATAATGGTGATGCACTTTACCTGATGGATCAGCTTTCCGACTCCTCGTCGGGGGACGAATTGTGGCTGGAAAACATCGTTTTGCGCGAGGCAATGATGCGCCTGAACGAGCGCGAGCGCAAGATCATCAATCTGCGCTTTTACAAAAACAAAACGCAAATGGAGATCGCCGAGGAGATCGGCATCTCGCAAGCACAGGTATCGCGGCTTGAAAAAGGTGCACTCCTCAAAATGAGAAAAGAGTTGTGAAACGAAAGGGTGTTCCTTTTGGTGCACCAACAAAAGGCAGTTTTATATGGAAAGACATAGCTGATTTCGGCTATGTCTTTTTGTTAGAAAAATACTACGATTGGTAGAATTGAGTCTATGTTGCGGTTATTGATTTATAAGCTAAAACACTGTATAATATATTCAGACGCGTCGAAAGAATTTGAATTTGGAGGTTAATACTATGGAACTTATGATTGGTGAAAAGCTGAAAAAACTGCGCCGAAGCAGAGATTTGACTCAGGAAGAGGTTGCAACACATATAGGTATTTCCTATCAAGCTATCAGTAAATGGGAACGAGGTGACGGATATCCGGACATCACGATGCTCCCCACACTTGCAAATTACTTTGGAGTGTCTGTTGACGAGTTGATCGGTATGGATGAAATATCTTCCGCAGACAGGCTCGCCGAAATCAATCAAGAGTGGTTGGAAAACAGGGCATTGGGACATCACAAAGAAAACGTGGAGCTTATGCGAATTGCATTGAAAAGCTATCCCAATAATGCGTTGTTGCTGATGCAACTGTCGTGTTCACTCGAACGACTTGACGGTACCGAAAAGGAGAAAAAAGAGTATTTAAAAGAATCTATTATGCTTCACGAGCAGATTTTAAAATACTGTGACGATTCGGAAATCAGAGGCGCTGCACTTTGTAATCTTTCCGATGCATATTACAGATACGGTGATTATGAGAAGGCGGTAGAATACGCTACCAAATTACCGAATCTTTATAAGACAAGAGAAACCGCGTTGGTTC
>SVQS01000016.1 GCA_015065205.1 Oscillospiraceae bacterium | reverse complement strand
AAAAATATAGCCGCCGCCCTCCTTCATCAGTGGTATGATACGCTCCATTTCCGCTTTTACGCGGTCGATATCGTTCCAAAGCTGGGCATTGATACCACCGTGGAAGGCAAGCTTATCGCCCCAAGTGGATTTGAGCCTTTGCGGATCCATACCCGCCTTGATCTCCAAGGGATTGAGCATTTCTACACCCGTTTGGATAATATCGGGCAAAAGGGGCTCAATAAAACCGCAGGAATGCAGTTCGGTAACCATGCCGCGCTCGTGTGCCCAATCAACCACCTTTTTGTGGTACGGCTGTAGAAGCTCGCGATAGATTTGCGGCGAGAAGAAGGGGGTTCCCTTATATCCCATATCATCATACCAAAATATACCGTCAAATTCGTAGCCGGCATCCAAAATGCGTTGGCAAAGATCGAGAGAGGTCTTCAGATAAGTATCAAAGACATCGGTTGCCCATTCGGGTTCATCAAGCAAACCGATAAGAAAATTCTCGGTGCCTATCATATGAGAATGCGCCACGTCAAAACCAAACCAGACGGTGAGCTGTAAAAATCTGCCCTCCGCCTTCCAGCGCGGATAGTTCTTTTTAAGGTAGTCCCACGGAATACGATCCTCGTGATAGGTAAGCATTGCCTGCTTGGCTTCTTCCCACCGCTCGGAGCAATCATAATAATAATTCAAATTTTCGGGAGTGGAGTCAAGCTCGCGAAATCGCTTTTGCGTGGTACCCCATTGGGTAGTCACGATCTTATATCGATCATTTTCCTCCAACACCTTTTGTGCAAAACGCGGGGAGTTATCGGTTCCCACACGAATTTGATGATCAAAGCCAAAATAATCTACCCACGATACGTCTTGAGGCATTCCCTCGTTTTGCCATCTGCGGATCGTCCCGTCCCAAGCGGAATCAAGCATAGGAATGCGGTCGACCTCTTGATGACGGTAGGTACGCAGGATGCGTTCGCGCTCTGTTAACGTCTTCATAGGCTTATTGCACGAGAGTTTTGCAAAGCTCTACCGCCATATCAGCCGCACTTGCGGCATCGGCACAGTAAGCATCGGCACCGATCTCGCGGCGAAACTCCTCGTTGACGGGTGCGCCACCGATCATAATTTTGATCTTTTCGCGCACACCTGCTGCTTCCGCGGCTTTGACAACGTCACCCATTACCCCCATCGTAGTGGTAAGGAGCGCAGAGCAGCAGATAACCTGACAGTTCTGCTCGATGGCGGCATTGACGAATGCCTCGGGGGAAACGTCGGTACCGAGATCAACCACCTCAAGTCCCTTGCCTTCCATCATCATCTTAACAAGATTTTTGCCAATGTCGTGCAAGTCACCTTGAACGGTACCGATGCAAACTCGACCGCACGCCACAGCGCCAGCCTCGGCAAGCAAAGGCTTGAGCAGTGCCGCACCTTGATTCATCGCTCTTGCAGCAACCAAAACCTCAGGGATGTAAACGTCACCGTTCTTGAACTTTTCGCCAATAACGTCCATACCCGAAAGAAGTCCACCAAGAATCTCTTGGGGGTTCATACCTTCATCAATGGCTTGCTGTACGAGTTCTTTTACAATTTTAGCTTTACCCTTTTGCAGATTTTCGGATATATCAATCAGAATACTCATCTTTTTTCTCCTTTACGTGTTCAAATTGTGTAAGCAGGGCTTTTGCACCTTTATATAAGCCGTTAAACATATTATATATAATTGTAGTGCGTATGTCAAGAGGAGAGATGAGAAAAAAAGATTGAAAAAAGATAAAAAAGGACTTGACAAAAGGATAAAAATAGTGTATAATAAGCGATGTCGCAAGCCACTGCAAACGGCAGCTTGTGATGAGTACACGGAGAAGTACTCAAGAGGCCGAAGAGGCGCCCCTGCTAAGGGTGTAGGCCGGTTACCCCGGCGCGAGAGTTCAAATCTCTCCTTCTCCGCCAAATAAAAACCGCAATTCTGATACAAAAGGGTTGCGGTTTTTGCTTATTTGTAGTACAATGATTTTAGAAAGGTGGGATCGTTATGTTCCTGTTTTCAAAACGCAATCGTATTATCAAAAAAGCTGTTGCAAAAACAATAGCTGCATTTGCCGATAGCACCCCAAAAATATATCAACACTTTTTCTACGGTGCATTTGATATTGCGCCTCAAAATCTTGTGGTGTGGTATTTGTTTGAAAGCGATGCGGAACTGGAAGCTGCAAAAGCCTCCGGCTATTGTGATGATTTAGAGAAAGCGACAATTCGCAATTTGATTGATTTGGGTTATCCGCAAGAGGCATTTGAGATTACAAACATGGGTGCTCCTAATATTACTTTCTGCGGTGAAACAGAAGAAGAGCAACAAAGCATTTTACATTCGTTAACCCACAGAAAAGCTATGATTTCCTTTACCACAAAGGAAGATATTGATAATAAGGCAAATGGCGATTATCATCTTTATTTTCAGTAAGCTTTGTATCAAAATTAGAGTCATTAGCCAAAAAAGCAAAGGTATCACCGCACGGTGATGCCTTTGCTTTTTTGACGATGTTGGTGAATTTGCACGAACGCAATCGCACCATCGCACTATAGTAGGAACTGTAAAGCAGCGATACTTTTTTGCTTTAGAGGGTGTCTGTTTTTCGATGCGAGTGCAGACGAGAGCCGCGCGCGGCTCGAAGTTGAGTTCGTAAATCAAGCCAATTCGAGCGGGAACTCGCTCACAGGCTCGAATGGCGCCGATTGCTCCGCGAGCGTTGCGACAAAGTCGCAGCACAGCACGCAGTGCCAAACGCCATAGGCGTTTTTGCTCGCGGGAGTAGGGTTCAAATCTTCTTTTGTTTCGTTGACAAATGAATCATTCTATGCTATAATGTCTCATAAGAAAAAAGTACAAGGAGCCTCAATATGTACGTTTGGACAGCAATAGACGTTGACGACCAACTCGAAGAAATAAAAGGGAAAGCACAAGACATAGAGAAAAATTTGAATTTTGAAAACTCGACCTTTTCTCTGCCCTTTCATATATCTTTGAAAATCTCATTTGCCGTGGACGATGGAGCTTATCCTTGCGTTATCCAAACACTTCTCGATTATTACAAAACACTTAAACCGTTCTCGGTCGATGTAAGCGGTGTTGAAATTGAGGGCACAATCGTTTGGATTCGCATAAAGGAGAATGCCACTCTGTGCCGCATTCACAAAGAGCTCAATCAAATTCTAATGGCGAAACATAATATTATACCTCACAAATTTGATCTCGATTTCAAATTTCACTCAACCTTGTTTTTGGATTCCGACAAAGAAAAAATTGCCACTGCGTACGATCGAATAAAAGATATAAAAATTCCTTTATCACTCTGTGCGAAAAAATTGATTATTGGAGCATCCAAATCCGGCGATGTGGGAACTTACAGCGTAACCCACAGTATCGAGCTTTTTGAAAATTAATTTTTTAAATCAAATAAAAAAGGCGCACCTGCAAAGTTTGCAGGTGCGCCTTATGCTACGTGATGTGTTACTCTGCCGTTTCGCGGTATTCCTTTGGGGTTTTGCCCGTGTGCTTTTTGAAAAGCTTGGAAAAATACTGCACGTCCATAATACCGCAATGCAGGGCTATGGTTTGAATTTGCAAACGTGTGGTGGTTAGCAGATGTGCCGCGTGCTTCATGCGTTTTTCGCGCACGTATTCAGAAACCGTCTTTTCCGTTTCCCTCTTGAAGATAGTGGCAAGATACCCTTCACTCAACCCCTGCGCGGCGGCAAGTGTGGAAAGCGTCAGGGGTGCCGAAAGATCGGAATCGATGAGCAAAATCGCTTTTTGTACAACAGGAGAATAGCGTCTAATGGAATGCTTTCTAACCAAACGGCAATAAGAACGGAACATTTCATTCATCAACGTTGGAAACGCTGAGAGAACAGACGTCTCTTCAATTTTGCGTGCAAAGTCCGATGAAATGCGGTCAAGGTAAACCGGGTGAACGCCACCATTTTCTGCCGCTTTTCGCAGGAGCGTATTCATAATGATGCTATAATTTTTAGCACTGCGCAATGGCGATGAGCTTCTCATTTCAAGCGGCATTGCTGCAAAGCCCGAGAGAAACTGTTTTTCCTTATGAATCTGCCCGAGCGTAACCGCGCGAATCATTTCGTTTTCAAACGCATAACGCTTTTCCAACACCTTCATGTTTGCAAGATGGTCATCAAAACTGTCGGTTCGGGGAACAACGCTTAAAACAGAAGCGGGAATATGATGCTCACGGTTAACATCAACAACCGCAAAGGACGGTCGGTGCCAAATACGCTCACAAAAGGTTTCCAGCATAACAAACAGCAGGTTGGTGTCGCGCAAAACCGGAAGTGAGGCATAATATTCGCGCACAGTCCGCTGTACTTGCGGAGAAATGCCATTCTCCTCACTCATCTCAAGCATCTCTTCTTCGCCAATGGGAGATGCTAAATACGGGCCAACCAAAAGCACCTCTTGTTGCTCTCTTTCGGGAAGAAGCAAATAAATCCACGCACGACGGTAAGCATCAGTTTGCTTGTACATCGTGTACGGCGCTAAAGATTGCAAAAAGAGCTTGCGTGCAAGAAAATCAGGAGTGTCCTCGATGCCGGTTTGAAGCGGATTGACTTCACGTAAAGCATAAAAATCCACCTCTGCAATGAGAGAAAGACTCACATGGCTCTTTTGAAATGTATCATGCAACAATGCAAACTCCTGTTCATATGGCATAGAAATCCCTCCTTTCAAGGACATTCGACGCTATTTTTTCGTCATTTTTCTTAATTATAACATAATATTTATATATTTTCAATGATTTTTGCACAAAAATATTAAAAAAATACGAAAATAGATTAAAATTATACTCACGCTAAAGGGCGAAAAGAATTATAATAAATTATGATGGATTTCGAGTCGGAACCACGACTTGATTCACACAAAATAAAAATTTAGAAAAGAGGAAAACAACAATGAAAAAAGCACCTTTGCTTGATGCCAACGGCAAGCGCAAGTTTGGCATTAGAGACAGCCTCGCTTATGCAGCTGGAGATTTCGGTTGCAATATGAGCTTTGCATTGAAGGGTACTATGGCCATTTTCTGGACACAGTTTATGCGAATGGACTCCATTCTGTACGCAGGTCTTCTCATCCTTGTTCAAATTTGGGATGCAATTAATGACCCTCTCATCGGTTCTATCATCGACAACGACAAACGCAAAACCTACAAAAGAGGCAAGTTCCTTGCTTACATCTGGATCGGTTCTATCGGTCTTGTCGTTGCAGGTGCAATGTGCTTTATCCCTTGGGTAAAAGAATCCCAACCTGTTATCAAGGCAATTGTATTTGTAGCCGGTTACATTCTTTGGGATGCATTTTACACCATTGCAAACGTTCCTTACGGTTCCCTGCTCTCTTTGATTTCCAATGACCCTGCAGACAGAGCTTCCCTTTCGGCATGGCGTTCTGTTGGTTCTATGATTGGTAACATGGTTCCCATGGTTATCCTTCCTATGATCATTTATGATGATAACAACAACATTTTGGGTAATCGCGTATTCATTGTTGCTCTTATTATGGGTGTAGCAGGATTCTTTGCGTTCCAATATATGATTCGCAACACGGTCATTCGTGTGGAAGAAAATATAACGCTTAGCGAAGAAGCACCGAAATTCAACGTCCTCAAAGCAATGGGGAACTTTATGAGAAACCGCCCTGCTGTTGGCGCAACTATTGCTGCTATGGGTATGTTTATTGGTATGCAAGCAGCATCCACCGCTGTTACCGTTATGTTCCAATCCTACTTCAAAAACGTTGGTATTTCCGGAATTGTTACAATGTTTTCAATGATTCCGATTGTAGCCTTCACTCCTTTGGCTCGTAAACTGGTTGTAAAATACGGTAAAAAAGAACTCTCTGTTCTTGGCTCCATTTGCTCTGTTGCAGCCTGCACCATTATGCTTCTCGCTCCTATCACTCCCGACGGAAAAGGCCTTGTTATTTACATCCTCTGTCAGTTGCTTAATTCCCTTGGTATGGGTATCTACAGCACCGTTTCTTGGTCTATGATGGGTGATGCAATCGACTACAACGAATGGAAATTCGGCGCACGCGAGGAAGGCACCGTATATTCTTTACACTCCTTCTTCCGTAAACTCGCACAAGGCATTGGCCCCTCTATGGCACTCGTTATTATGGTTGCACTCGGCTACTCCGAAATCAATGCCGGTAATCAGCTGTTCAGTGTAGCACTCAATATGCGCTATCTTGTTGCAGCTCTCTACCTGTTTGCAGCTGTAATGCAATTTGTTGGTCTTGCACTTGTTTACAACCTTGACAAGAAGACACTTGAGCAAATGACAAACGAACTGAACGCAAAATACGAAACCGAAGACACACAACCCATTGCCGTTGCTGTTGACAGCAACGAAACAAACGCTTGATGGAGGTAATGGAAATGAAAAAAGTATTGTCCCTATTGCTTGTTGCCCTTTTAATACTTCCCGTAATCTGTCTTTCGGGATGCGGTGCAATCAACAAAACCGAAGTTTCCATTCTTTGGAGTGGCAAAAGCGAAGTAGAAGTTCCCAACAGTTTGATCAACTCCATGGAAAGAGCAATGTACATCGAAAACATCGATTACAAGCACTACGGTGCAAATATGGATGCCAGCAAACAAATGGAACAGGTTGAAGAAGTTTTGAACAAAGGCTGTTCCGTTTTGGTTGTAGAACTGGTTTCTCCCCTTTCGGCACAAGAAATCGTAAATGCAGCAAAAGAAAAGAACGTTCCCGTTATTTTCTTTAATTGCACAGTTGAGGAAAGTGTTGTGAACAGTTATGATAAATGCGCTGTTGTTACCTCTGACATCGACACCATTGCTGATGTTCAGGGTACAATGATTGCCGATTATATCAAAGCTAACTTTAAGGATATTGACAAAAATAAAGATGGCAAAATCAGCTATGCTGCTTATGGCACTGCAATCTTCTCTACTCCTGCTGTAGAAAAAGCAAATGAACTTCTTGCAAAAGAAGATTATCAAGTAAAAACCGAAAGCAAAGAAAAAATCAATGCTTCCATCGAGTTTTATGATGCAGAGAATGTTCTGAAAACCCTTTCTGCCATCGGTGCAGGTGAAATCCAATCTACCATTATGGATAAGGTTGAGTTGATTATCACCGAAAGCGATTTGGTTGCTTTTGACGTTCTTCTTGCTCTGCAAGCAAAAGACTACAACACCAATAAACTCAAAACACAGGCTATTCCGCTCTTTACCTTAGGTGAGGATATGGACTACAAGACATATGTGGTTGCAGGCAGACCTGAAATTGATGCTAACCTTCTCATTAAAGACGGTGACAGTAAACAGGTAATTAAGCAGAAGGATAAGGACATCAAGAATATTGAAGAACTCCAAGAGTACTACGAAAAAAATGCGTATCTTGTTGACCTTACCACTGTAAACGAATCTGACCTTGCAGAAATGATTTATACCACCATCAACGTAATTGATGCAGGAAGAATCGCCGGCACTGTTATTAGTGACAATGATACCATTGCGGTAAGCGTTGCCAAAATCGCCAAAAACCTGATTAAGGGCAATGAGATGTTTGCAAACGTTGTTCCCAAGGCGAAAAAAGATATGCCTGCCTCGATTGTAATCGAAGGTTCTGTAGCAAATGTTCGCTTTGCTTCCTACGTAAAATAATTCTATCAAATTGCCATCGCAAACCTTCTCCGGCGTCCGACTGTGACCTACGATCGGACGCCGTTTTAGGGAAAATTTCCCTATTCCTACTTACAAAACACTTTCTACCGAATATTATTGAAAGGAAATACACACCGTGAGAAACATTATCAACTTGAACAAGGATTGGCTGTTTGTTAAAGACAGCACCGATATTACTCTCCTGCAAGGCGAGAACGTAAACCTGCCTCACTCCTGGAACGCCATTGACGGTCAGGACGGCGGCAACGATTACTTCCGCGGCTATTGCGTTTATCACAAGACCCTGAAAAAGACAGACCTGCCCGCAGCAGATCTTTACTACCTTGAATTGCGCGGAACCAACTCCTCTGCTGACGTTTATGTTGGCGGCGAAAAGCTTGCTCACCACGACGGCGGTTACTCCACCTGGCGCATAAACATCACCGAAAAGATTGCAGACGAGACCGAGATCGCTATCGTTGTTGAGAACACCATCAACGAGACCGTTTATCCCCAAATGGCAGACTTCACCTTCTACGGCGGTATCTACCGTGACGTAAACCTCATTGCTGTCAGCAAGTCTCACTTCGACCTCGATTACTACGGCGGCTACGGCCTTATGATCACCCCCACCGTTGAGGGTAAGAATGCAAATGTTGAGGTGAAGGTATTCGTTAAAGACCTCACCCCTGCACAAAAGTTGGTTTACACCATTTATGATAAAGACGAAAACGAGCTTGATAAAATTGAAAGCACCGATACCACTGTAAACTTCTCTCTTGAGAACGTTCACCTGTGGCACGGCCGCAAGGATCCCTACCTCTACTGCTGTGAAGTTGAGATCGTTGAGAACGGCGAAGTAATTGATAACGTATGCAGCCGCTTTGGTTGCCGCACATTTAAGATCGATCCCGAAAACGGCTTCATCCTCAACGGCGAGGAGTATCCCCTGCGCGGCGTATCCCGTCACCAAGACAGATGGGGCGTTGGTAATGCTCTGCTCCCCGAGCACCACGACGAGGATATGGATCTCATTTGCGAAATGGGTGCTACCACCATTCGTCTCGCTCACTATCAACACGACCAATACTTCTATGATCTGTGCGACGAACGCGGTCTGATTATTTGGGCAGAGATCCCCTACATCTCCCGTCATATGCCCACCGGTCGCGAGAATACCATCACACAGATGAAAGAGCTCGTAACACAAAACTACAACCATGCATCTATCGTTGTTTGGGGACTTTCCAACGAAATCTCCATCGGCGGCTCTACCGAGGACCTTCTCGAGAACCACCGCATCCTCAACGACCTCTGCCACGAAATGGACAAGACACGTCCCACTACCATTGCAGCCGTTTCGATGTGCAAAATGGACGACCCCTATCTGCTCATTCCCGATGTTGTTTCCTACAACCACTACTTCGGTTGGTACGGCGGCGACACCACGATGAATGGCCCTTGGTTTGATAAGTTCCACGAGATGCACCCCAACATTCCGATCGGTTGCTCCGAGTACGGATGCGAAGCACTCAACTGGCACACCAGCAACCCCAAGCAGGGTGACTACACCGAGGAATACCAAGCATACTATCACGAAGAACTGATCAAACAGCTCTTTACCCGCAAGTATATGTGGGCTACCCACGTTTGGAATATGTTCGACTTTGGTGCTGACGCCAGAGCCGAGGGCGGCGAAAACGGACAAAACCACAAGGGTCTCGTTACCATGGACCGCAAGTACAAAAAGGATTCCTTCTATGCCTACAAGGCATGGCTCGTATCTCCCGAGGAAGATCCCTTCGTTCACCTGTGTGGAAAGCGTTACATCGATCGCGTTGAGGACGTTACCAAGGTAACCGTTTACTCCAACCTGCCCGAGGTTGAGCTCTTTGTGAACGGTGAGAGCATTGGCAAAAAGACCGCCCCCGACCACTTCTTCTACTTTGACGTAAAGAATATTGGTGAGAGCACCATCGTCGCCAAAGCAGGTAACTGCTCTGACGAAGGCAAGATCCGCAAGGTTGCAGAGATGAATATGGAGTACGTCCTGCGTGAGGTAGGAGCTGTGCTCAACTGGTTCGACGTAGTTGAAATTGAGGGCAGATACTCCCTTAACGACAAGATCTCCGACATTATGAAATCCCTGCGCGGCAAGCTTTGGTTCGCTTCTATGGGTCTCAAGCTTAAAAAGAAGATGAACGAGGGCAAGAGCGGCGACAAGAGCGAAAAGAAGTCCGGCGGCTTTGAAGTCGACCTCAAGGGCGGCGCTATGGGCGGCATGATGCAGATGCTCGGCGGCTTTAGCGTTCTGCGTTTAACAAGTATGATGGGTATGATGAACATCTCCTTTACCAAGGAAGAATTGCTTGATATGAACAAGCAACTCAACCGCATTAGAAAGCCCAAGAATCTCAAATAATCAATCTATGTAAAAAGGACAGAGAATGTAAAAATTCTCTGTCTTTTTTCCAAAACGTAATTCACCCGAGTTTCTTTGGCGTCTCAACAAGCCCAGCAAGATAGTCGAGGGAAACATTGTAGTATTTTGCCAAGGTGATAAAATGATGCATTGGCATTTCACGCTTTCCGCTTTCATAAAGCTGATATTGCTGTCTGGTAATATTCAAAACAAAAGCAATATCCTCTTGCTTTTTGTCTGCGTCTTCTCTCGTATCCTTCAGCCTTTGATAAACATACATATATTATCTCCAATTCAAAAAAGTTATTCTGTAAGATTATTATATCATTGCATTCAAAAAAATGCTTGACAAGCATTCAAATGGATGCTATAATAGTATTATACATTTCTTTGAATGCTAATTGAGAGGGGAGATATAATGAAAGAAACATTTGAAAAGTTGTGGAATGAATATTTTGCTGAAGAATGTGCGGCAATAGATACTGAGGAAGAAAGAGCACTTGTAAAAAAAGCGCTCAAGATGCACGAAATGGTAAATGAATTACTAACAAGGGAACAAATCGACGCTATTGAAAAATACATAGAGACATTATTCGAGATGCAAGATTCTTTTGTCAAAAAGGCTTTTTTCAAAGGATGTGAATTTGCGATATCTTTCTTCTTTGAGGCAGGAAATTTCGGAAAAACATAGAAACGAAAAAGCACTTATGGAAATTATTTACCATAAGTGCCTTCTTGTTATCTGTCACTTGTCTTTTGTTCTGCGCAAATTGACACTGAGGGGCTGCAGCAATTTGATGCAGAAGGCGTGATCGACCACTCGTCGCCGTACAAAGGTACGGCAGAGAGGTCGAGCGCGTCTAAAAAGCCACATAAAATGAAGAAACCCACCGGATTTACTTCGGTGGGTTTCAACCTTATGCAAAGCTTCACTATCAGATTTAGTTGATTTAGGGTTATCTTTTCGTGTGGCTTTTGTTCTGCGCAAATTGAGTAGCCCCTTTATTTACAAAACGCAAGAATATCCCTTACAACATCATTATAGGAGATATCGTTGAGAATTTCGTGGCGGGCATCCTCGTAGATCTTCATCTCGGATCTGACACCTGCCTTGAGCAGTTTTTCGTGCACCTTTTCAACACCCTCGCTAAAGTCTCCTACGGGATCATCCTGTCCCGAAACGAGAAGAACGGGAATATTTTTGGGCATATTGGTAAACCACTCCTTGCGGTTGGCTTCCTTTGTCAAGGTAACAAGGTCGCCCATGGCGCTTGCGGTAAACTTGAACGTGCAAAGAGGGTCGCCGTAATAGCGCATACGCACGCTCACATCCGAGGTCAGCCACGGGTCGGTGTCCAGATCTGTTCCGCCGCCCCAGGCATCGTTGTAATTGCCAAATGCTACGTTCTCTAACAATTTAGAAATATGACGCTCACCGCGCAACTTCTTAATAATCTTAATCAACAAAAGACCAATGCCCGCAACGGGATTGGGGCCACCTGTTCCCATAACGATGAGACGGTCGGGAGCTACGTATTTCTTTTCAACGGCAAGTCTAACAATAAACGAGCCCATACTGTGACCCATCAGCACGTAAGGCAACTTTTTACCCGCGGTGGTATAGTGCTTAATGATAGTATCGGCAACCTTTTTTACATCACGCTGCAAAAGGTCGGCACCGTTTTCGTGTGCGATAAAACCAAGCTCGCTCGCATCGTTAACAGAGTGGCCGTGGCCGAGATGATCGTGACCGAAGCAGATCCAGCCACGCTCTGCCATTTCAATCATAAAACGTTCATAACGTCCAATGTATTCGGTCATACCATGCACAACCTGGAAGAAGCCTACGGGCTCCTTGGCGGGCAAAAAGACCACGCCTGCCAGCTTGTGAACACCGTCACAAGATAAAACCTTGAGTTCCTGTTTTTTTACTGCCATTGTTTATTCCTCACTTTCTGAAAATATACGGCAGGCCTTGATGGCACGGTGCCACCCCTGCATACGCTCTTTGCGCGCCGCTTGATCGATGGCGGGGTGATAAACTGTACCTGCGCCAAGCTTGTTTTTGAGTTCCTCTCTGCTATGGAAAAAGCCCACTGCAAGTCCTGCAAGGTAAGCCGCTCCTGCCGCGGTCGCTTCGGGGTTGGCAGAACGCAAAACCTCAATGCCCGAAAGATCACTCTGCATTTGCATCAAGAGTGCGTTTGCAGATGCACCGCCGTCAACGCGCAAGCTGTGAATCTTGTGCGCATCTCCTGCAACGCCCTGCATATCGGCATTCATTGCTGCGAGCAAATCCTCGCTTTGGTAAGCGATCGATTCAAGAGCCGCACGAATGATATGATTTTTGCCCACACCTGCGCTCAGTCCTACAATCGTTCCGCGTGCGTATGCATCCCAATAAGGCGTTCCGAGACCCGTAAAAGCAGGAACAAAATATACACCGCCACAGTCGTCCACCTTTTTGGCAAAATATTCGCTATCCTTGGCATCGTGAATGAGCTTCATCTCATCGCGCAACCAACGAATAACTGCACCGCCAACGAACACACTGCCCTCAAGAGCGTATTCAATGGGTTTGCCTGCCTCGGTGGCGGCAATAGTGGTCAAAAGGCCGTGCGAGCTGTGAATAGCACTCTCGCCCGTGTGCGTGAGCAAGAAGCAACCCGTTCCGTATGTATTCTTTGCCTCGCCCTCTTCAAAGCATCCTTGGCCAAAGAGAGCTGCCTGCTGGTCACCTGCAATACCCGCAATGGGAAGCTGTGTACCCATACATTCAAAATATCCGTAAACCTCACTGCTGCTGCGAATTTCAGGAAGCATTGCGCGCGGAATATCGAGAATCTTCAACATTTCCTCATCCCACTCACCCGTGTGAATGTTGCACAGCATAGTACGCGAAGCGTTTGTGCGGTCGGTGACGAACACACGCCCTTCGGTGAGCTTCCAAGTCAGCCAAGTATCAACCGTGCCAACCAGCAATTCACCTGCTTTGGCACGCTCGCGTGCGCCCTCTACGTGGTCGAGGATCCATTTGATCTTTGTGCCGCTGAAGTAAGGGTCAAGACGAAGTCCCGTGGTATTGCGAACATATTCGGCATACCCTGCTCTCTCCAATTCCGCACAAATGTCGGTCGTGCGGCGACATTGCCATACGATGGCGTTGTAGATGGGCTTGCCTGTTGCACGCTCCCAAACAATAACCGTTTCACGCTGATTGGTGATGCCGGCCGCCGCAATTTCGTCGGGAGAAATACCGCTTTTGGCAATGCACTCGGTAAGAGCAGCATATTGATTGGCGTAAATATCCATCGGGTCCTGCTCTACCCAACCGGGAGCAGGATAGATTTGCGCGATTTCGTGCTGTGCCATAGAAACGATGCGACTGTCGCAATCGAACAATATCGCGCGCGCACTGGTCGTACCTTCATCAAGAGCAAGAATATACTTTTTCATATTGTATTCCTCCGTTCTGCCACAGAGCGGCAAGCAGATGTCATATAAATATTACATTTATTATACCATTATTATATAGAAAATGTCAAGTGTAAATTTTTGCGCCCCTTTCGAGGAGAAAAAATTCTTGACAAATGGAAAAAACTGTGATACAATGAAAAAAAAGGGGTAAAATTATGACAAACGAAAAAACCTGCAAAATCAGAACCAAAAACCGCGACCTTTTTTTGCGCGTAATGCCCGGACACTTTGCAACCGGACACAGCCACACCAACTATTACATTGACGTTACTACACAGAAGAACCGCCTCTCCGAGGCGCAAGCCGTAGCCAAGGAACTGGTATCCCACTACAAGTCAAACACCATCGTTGATACGATTTTGTGTCTTGACGGTATGCAAGTCATTGGTACTTGCTTGGCTGATGCCCTCACGCGCGCAGAGTTCACCAACCTCAACGCTCACCAAACCATTTATGTAGTCACTCCCGAGCATACCGTGGGTAGTCAACTGCTCTTCCGCGATAACATTCTACCAATGATTGAGGGAAAGCACGTTCTCATTCTGGCAGCATCGGTCACTACGGGATATACCGCTCAAGCGGCTGTAGAGGCCATCAAATACTATAACGGACACGTTGCCGGTATCTGCTCCATTTTCGCAACCGCCGATGAATGTGCCGGATATACCGTGCAATCGGTATTCAACCCCAACAACCTTACCGACTATGCCTCCTACCCCTCGCACGAGTGCCCAATGTGCCGTGCAGGTCAAAAAATCGAGGCACTCGTTAATAGCTTTGGGTATTCTAAATTGTAACGCTATAAAAAACAAAAAGGGAAAGCCGCGGCTTTCCCTTTTGATTATTCTTCAATGTCTGTGAGTTTGGATACCGTCGTGCCAAGAACCTCAGCAATCTTAAACAAGGTTTTGAGCGACGGGCAGAAAGAACTCCCAGGCCCCTCTAACTGCGACACATATCCTGCTGAAAGATCGCACGCCTCGGCAAGCTCCTCTTGTGTCATTCCCTGAAGCTTTCGATAATATGCAATCTTCAAGCCTATTTTAATCAAATTCATCTTATATTGGCTCTCAAGCATATAAAAAATCTCCCATAATCTGTTATAAAAATATTATACCCTATTTACAAAGAAAAAGGTATATGATAAAACATAAGATATATTAGGTGTAATATAGGAAATATATTTTATAACATAAGGAAGCAGGAAAGATATGAGAATTTTAATTATAGCCTCTCGAAGTGTTGATGAATTTGATTTTTCACCCTACATCCCCAAGAATACAACTCTAATCATCAGCGGCAGCGCGAAAGGGATTGATGCGTTGGCGGAACAATATGCAGATAAACACAAAATTTCAAAACTTATTCTTCTGCCGCAATACAATTTATACGGAAAAGCCGCACCCATCAAGAGAAATGAAACGATGGTAGATATAGCCGATACTGTTATCATCGTATGGGACGGTCTGTCGCGTGGCACAAAATATACTTTAGAATGCGCAACAAAGAAGAATAAAAACATAATGTTGATTACATTGTCTAAAAGCGAAAACACAATACGACGAGATTAAAAATCAACTTTCTTAGCGGATAGGGTCTCGGCGGTGCCTAGCCGCTCGCGGTAGCAAAAGCGAGTGACACACTCGCGCCGACCGTCTATCCGTGCCTTTGAAATTCTCTTTTGATATTTTGTGCAAAAGTTTTTGAGGGGGTATGGGGGAACTTTTCTCAAAAAGTTCCCCCATAAATACGTTTTCACAAAAAAGGGAAAGCCGAAGCTTTCCCTTTTGATTTTTATAAAGTTTGTAAATTACTGAAGCTCAGCAAAGTACTTAATGGTGCGAACCATTTGGCTGGTGTAGGAGTTCTCGTTATCGTACCAAGAAACGACCTGTACCTGGTAGGTATCGTCATCGATCTTTGCAACCATGGTTTGGGTTGCATCGAAGAGAGAACCGTAGGTGATACCGATGATATCGGAAGAAACGAGTTGCTCCTCGGTGTAGCCAAAGGAATCAGAGGAAGCAGCCTTCATAGCGGCATTGATGCTATCCTTGGTGATGTCCTTGCCCTTAACAACTGCTACGAGAATAGTGGTAGAGCCGGTCGGTACGGGAACACGTTGTGCGGAGCCGATGAGCTTGCCGTTGAGCTCGGGAATAACGAGGCCGATTGCCTTTGCAGCGCCGGTGGAGTTGGGAACGATGTTTACAGCTGCAGCGCGAGCGCGGCGGAGGTCACCCTTTCTGTGGGGGCCGTCGAGAACCATCTGGTCACCGGTGAAAGCATGAACGGTGGTCATGATACCGGATTGGATGGGAGCGTAATCGTTGAGAGCCTTTGCCATGGGAGCGAGGCAGTTTGTGGTGCAGGATGCAGCAGAGATGATCTGATCGTCAGCGGTCAGAGTGCCCTCGTTTACAGAGTAAACAATGGTCTTGAGGTCATTGCCTGCGGGTGCGGAGATAACGCACTTCTTAGCGCCTGCGTTGATGTGAGCCATGGACTTATCTTTGGAGCAGTAGAAGCCGGTGCACTCGAGAACTACGTCGATCTTCAGCTTCTTCCAAGGAAGGTTAGCAGCGTCCTTTTCAGCGTAGATTTTGATGGTCTTGCCGTCTACGGTGATGGTGCCTGCTTCGTCGTCAGCGGAAACGTCGTGGTTGTATCTGCCTTGTGCAGAGTCATACTTGAGAAGGTGAGCGAGCATAGAGGGCTTGGTAAGGTCGTTGATAGCTACTACCTGATAACCCTTTGCGCCGAACATTTGACGGAATGCCAGACGGCCGATGCGGCCAAAACCGTTAATCGCAACTTTTACGTTTGCCATTGGAAAAATCCTCCGTTTTATAAATAAAATTTAGTTGACCTTCCATTGGAAAGCCTTTCCTTACAGCATATATTATAACGCATTTTTTTCCAATATACAAGGGGTTTGACGAAATTTTATCAATTTTGTTACAATATCTCATTTTTTACATCGAAAATGCTATTTGTATGTGCATTTTACAAACTTTTTTCTGCCTTTTTGCCGTTTTTAACAAAACAGAGCGTTTTCTCCCTTACTTCCCTACAAAGCAACAGCAGCACAAAAAGGTTGATAGCCGTCATTGCGGCGATGGCAAAGTCCGCGATATTCCAAACCGCTTCGGGTGCGCCTCGCACGCCAAAGAGGATGCACAATCCAAACACGAGAATATACAGCGCTCGCCACCGCCTCTTGGGGGAAAGAAAACGCACGCTCTCCATCCCATAGCTTCCCCAACACAAAAGGGTTGCATAGCCAAAGCAGAATACCGCAGCCGAAAAGAACCATTCGGCAAAGCCTCCCAGCACCGAGGAATATGCTGTAACCGTCATCATTACACCGCCCGAAGTGGTATCAACTCCGCTAACGAGAATGACAAGTGCGGTGGCTGTGCAAAGCACGATGGTATCGGCAAAAACCTCGAATATCCCCCACACGCCCTGATGTGCCGGACTTTTGGCATCCGCCTCGGCGTGTGCCGTGGGAGCTGTACCGCATCCGCCCTCGTTTGAGAGAAGCCCACGCATCGTTCCCACGCGCAAGGCGCGAGAAAGCAAAAATCCGCTCACACCACCTACCGCGCTTTCCGGCGTGAAGGCATCCCGACAAATGGAAATCAAAACATTGCCAATCGCATCGCGGCGCAAGATCAATACCGCAACAGAGAGAATGATATACCCTGCCGTCATAATGGGAACAAGGTATTCGGTCAGTGCAGATATCCCCTTTGTTCCGCGCGCAAGAAGCGGAAGCGTGAGTACCACAAGCAAAACACCGCTATATACCGTGGGGATTCCCACAACGCCTTCCAACGTTTCGCCAACGGCGCGAACTTGTATCACGCACCCCATACTCAGGGCATCTACCACCATCAAAACGGCAAAAACAGCGGGAACAATGATGGCAAGCTTTTTCCATCGACGTTCAAGAAAGCAATCTCGAATGTAATACACCGCTCCGCCAAAAAAGCCGCCCCTCTTGTCTGTTCGCCGATGGGAGACCGCCAAGAGAATTTCGGCATATTTGAGAATCATCGCAAACAGTGCCGATATCCACATCCAAAACACCGCTCCCGCACCGCCAATGGCAATGGCATTGGCAACGCCCACAATATTCCCTACACCAAGCGTGCCTGCCAACGCAAGCATCATCGCACGAAAGGAAGAGTTTTTCCCCTCTCCCCCACCGCGCATCGCAGATAACATCCGTCGAGGTGCACGCCAAGGGTACCCCTTCAAATAAATCAAGAAAAACACGCCTGCAAGCAAAAGCAGAGGCGGTATCAATCCTCCCGTTAAAAGCCATTTTAGCATTGATTTGAGCACCTCCTTTTATTCTTATTATTTTATTCTGCAAGAAAGAAATCTATGCTTTTACTGTTTTCCCTTTCTTTTGAGAAAACACCTAAAAAAACAATCTGCAAATTTGTTAAAAGAATGTGAACAATACGCTAAAGGGCTTGATTTTTCCATAAAATAGTATACAATAATAGCAGACGTTAGCACTCGAACCCTTTGAGTGCTAAAAACAAACAAAATTCGCATATTTTTCGTAAAATACAAGGAGGAATTCCAAAAATGAACATAAGACCCCTTTCCGACCGCGTTGTGGTCAAGCTTGTTGAAGCCGAAGAAAAAACCAAGACCGGTATTCTTCTCACCGCCGCCGCGCAAGAAAAGCCTCAAGTGGCAGAGGTTGTGGCAGTTGGTCCCGGTGCACGCGACGATAACGGTGCACTTATTCCTATGGAAGTAAAGGTTGGCGACAAAGTCATCACCGGCAAGTATTCCGGCACAGAAGTGAAAATGGATGGCGTAGAATACACCATCGTCAAGCAGAGCGACATTCTCGCAATCGTAGAATAATTGTAAACGAGGTATACACAAATGGCAAAGGATATTCTTTACGGAATTGAAGCACGCAACGCGCTCTCTCGCGGCGTGGACAAATTGGCAGACACCGTTAAGATCACGCTTGGCCCCAAGGGCAGAAACGTGGTTCTTGATAAAAAATACGGCTCTCCCCTCATCACCAACGACGGCGTTACCATCGCAAAGGAAATTGAGCTTGAGGATGCCGCCGAAAACATGGGTGCACAGCTTGTAAAAGAGGTTGCAACCAAAACCAACGATGCCGCAGGCGACGGCACAACCACCGCAACGCTTCTGACACAGGCTTTCGTTCGCGAGGGTATGAAGAACGTGACCGCAGGTGCAAACCCGATGGTTGTTCGCAAGGGTATGAAAAAGGCAGTTGACGCAGCTGTTGCAGCTCTTGTTGCCAACTCCAAAAAGGTCAACGGCTCGGATGATATCGCACGCGTTGGAACCATCTCCGCAGGTGATGAGGTCATCGGTCAGCTGATTGCCGATGCTATGGAAAAGGTCACCGCTGACGGCGTTATCACCATTGAGGAATCCAAGTCGGCTGACACCTACTCCGAGGTTGTTGAAGGTATGCAGTTTGATCGCGGCTACCTCTCCCCCTATATGGCTACCGATATGGATAAGATGGAGACCGTTTACGACGATGCTCTCATTCTCATCACAGATAAGAAGATTTCCAACATTCAAGAAATTCTCCCCCTGCTTGAGCAAATCGTTCAGGCAGGCAGAAAGATGCTCATCATTGCCGAGGACGTTGAGGGTGAGGCTCTCACTACCCTCGTGCTCAACAAGCTGCGCGGCGTATTCAACTGCGTAGCCGTTAAGGCTCCCGGCTTCGGCGACCGCCGCAAGGAAATGTTGCAGGATATCGCAATCCTCACGGGCGGAGAGGTCATTTCTTCCGAAATCGGACTTGAGCTCAAGGATGCATCCATTGAAATGCTCGGTCGCGCACGTCAAATCAAGGTGAATAAGGAGCACACCATCATCGTTGGCGGTGCAGGCAACTCCGATGCTATCCGTGCACGTGTTAATCAAATTCGTGCCGCAATCATTGAAACCACTTCTGATTTCGATCGCGAAAAGCTGCAAGAGCGTCTTGCAAAGCTCGCCGGCGGCGTTGCTGTTATCAAGGTTGGTGCCGCTACCGAGGCAGAAATGAAAGAAAAGAAGCTCCGCATTGAAGACGCTCTCAACGCTACCAAGGCGGCTGTTGAAGAAGGCATTGTTGCCGGTGGCGGAACCGCTTACCTCAACGTTATCGGAGAGGTTGAAAAGCTCATCGACGCCGTTGACGGTGACGAAAAGACCGGCGTGAAGATCGTTCTCAAGGCACTTGAAGAGCCCGTTCGTCAAATTGCCGCTAACGCAGGCTTTGACGGTGGCGTTGTTGTGGATAAGATCCTCTCCAGCGGCAAGCTCGGCTATGGCTTTGATGCCTATAACGAGGTCTATTGCGATATGATGGCCGCAGGCATCGTTGACCCCACCAAGGTCACTCGCTCTGCCCTTCAAAATGCCGCATCTATCGCTTCGGTAATACTCACCACCGAGTCGGTCGTTGCCGATAAGAAGGAAGAAAATCCCGCTCCCGCAGCTCCTGCTCCGGGCATGGGCGGTATGTATTGATAGTTTTGATAAGGATATGCGGGGGAAGGAACTTTTCGAGAAAAGTTCCTTCCCCCGCACCCCCTTCCTCAAAAGCTTTCACACAAAAAATGGGTTGAGAATCGTAATAAGCGGTTCTCTTTTTTGTTTGGCGAAATCGCAAAAGGACAAGAAAACGGGATAGCATCTGCCATCCCGTTTTCTTATTGTTTACTTTTTAGGGGTCTGTTTTGTTTTTGTGTTGTCCGTGGGCTTGGTATCCGCATTCTTCTTTGCGAC
>SVQS01000177.1 GCA_015065205.1 Oscillospiraceae bacterium | reverse complement strand
AGGCGGTGAATGGTCTTTGCCTCACAAGAGGTCGACTCGGAAAGGCGCTTTGCCGCGCGTCCCGTAGGCGCGCAGAGAGCGACCTTGAGTCCCATACTGTCAAAGATGTGCAAAAGTGCACGAACGACTGTGGTTTTACCTGTTCCGGGACCACCTGTAAGCAGCATTACACCGCTCTCAAGCGCGGCAAAGATTGCACGTCTCTGCTCTTTTGCATATTGGATGCCGCTCTCGCGCTCCTCACGCTTGATGAAAGCATCAATATTTTCGGTGTTCATCACGTCGCAGACCTTGTCGAGCAAAATCATCTTGCGTGCAATGTATCTTTCATCCTCGTATGCTTGTTTTTCGTAGACATACTCTACGCCATCAAAGAGAACAATTTGCAGCTTTTTCTCTATTTGTAATGCAGAAATCGCTTGGTCCACCGCCTCGATTGGTGCTTCGAGCAGCTTTGCCGCACCTGCTACAAGCTTTTCGCGTGGCAGGCAAACGTGCCCGTTTTGATGTGCGTGTGTGGTAAGCAGATGCTTAACACCACTGGCAAGTCTGTCGGGAGAATCGAGCGCGAGTCCCAATTTAACTGCCAAGCGATCGGCTCTCTCAAAGCCGATGCCCTCAATCTCCTCGCAAAGCAGATAAGGGTTGTTTTTGGCAACATCCACCGCACTGCTCCCCCACTTTTTGTAGATGCGTACGGTGGTGACCGCTCCGAAAT
Source organism: Oscillospiraceae bacterium (assembly GCA_015065205.1). Taxonomy (GTDB): domain Bacteria; phylum Bacillota; class Clostridia; order Oscillospirales; family CAG-272; genus UMGS1865. The sequence goes on along the minus strand of SVQS01000177.1, from coordinate 2,791 downwards.
ACTCGCGAAAGAAAAGCATTGCCGAGCGAATACCCGCCTTGTTTTTGAACTCCTCGGAAATTGCGCGCGCACGCTTGGGCGTAATGCCTTGAATTTCGGCAAGCCAATCGGGATGATTTTCGATGACGTCGAATGTCTCTTCGCCAAACTCGTCGATGATGCGTTGCGCTATCTTTGGACCAATGCCCTTGATAGTGCCCGAGCCGAGATAGCGAAGCATAGAGGCTTTGTCGGCAGGCAGCTGCTTTTCTGCTTGCTCAACCTTGAACTGCCGCCCGTACTTGGGATTGTGAACCCATTTGCCCCAAACCGTAACAACATCTCCCTCGCCAATATACAGGAGCGTGCCTGTAATGGTGACGAGTTCGTCGGTGTCGGTGCCGAGATCGCAAATGGCATAGCCGTTCTCGTCGTTTGCATAGATCACGCGCTCGATACTGCCCGAAAGCTTTACCATACCAATTTCATCCATTGGTCCTTGCATAAAATTTGCATCAAAGTCTGCCATAGCAATCTCCTTTCTTATTTTTGTAAGAATCGTGGGGAAAACTTCTTGAAAGAAGTTTTCCCCACGCCCCTTTCAAGAACTTCCTACAAGAAAATCACAGAGTGTCTCTAAGATTCTCTTGTTGTTCTTCTATTTTGGCTAAATTTTGTAATCGTGTGTAGGTTATTTCAACAGTGTTTTGAGTTCGTCGACGAGGTCGCACGCTTCCCACGGAACACCCAAATCCTCGCGTCCCATATGACCGTAAGCGGCTACCTGACAGTAGATGGGGCGGCGCAGATCGAATCTCTTAATGATTGCCGCAGGACGCAGATCAACCAGCTCGGCAACCTTTGCTTCAATAGCTGTTTCCGCTACGCGAGCAGTGCCGAAGGTATCGATGAGAACAGATACCGGCTTTGCTACACCGATGGCGTAAGCAACCTGCACCTCGCACTTGTCGGCAAGTCCTGCTTTTACGATGTTCTTGGCAATGTAACGTGCCGCATAGCAAGCGGAACGGTCTACCTTTGTGGGGTCCTTACCCGAAAAAGCACCTCCGCCGTGACGTGCGTATCCGCCGTAGGTGTCAACGATGATCTTACGACCGGTCAGACCCGTGTCACCCGCAGGGCCGCCTACAACAAAACGACCGGTGGGGTTGATATAGATCTTGGTCTCGGCATCCATCATTCCCTCGGGAATGATAGGCAGAATAACCTCGCGTTTGATATCCTCTCTGATCTGCTCGGTGCTCACACTTGCGCTGTGCTGAGAGGAGATAACAACTGTATCTACACGAACGGGTTTGCCGTTCTCATCATATTCAACGGTAACCTGCGTTTTGCCGTCGGGACGCAGATATTTGAGCGTGCCGTTCTTGCGCACCTCGGTCAGGCGGAGAGCCAGCTTGTGCGAAAGAGAGATCGGCAGCGGCATCAGTTCGGGAGTCTCGTTGCAAGCGTAACCAAACATCAAGCCCTGGTCGCCCGCACCAATGTCGAGTCCGTCGCTCTCACCATTCTTGGCTTCGAGGGACTTGTTAACGCCCATTGCAATGTCGGGGGATTGTTCATGCAAAGAAATGATAACGGCACAGCTATCGCAGTCAAAGCCGTATTTTGCGCGGTCGTAGCCAATTTCGCGAACGGTATCGCGCACGATTCTCTGCACGTCAACGTCGGCACGCGTGGTGACCTCACCCATTACACACACAAGTCCCGTGGTGCAAAAGGTTTCGCAAGCTACGCGAGACATAGGGTCCTGACGCAGCATTTCATCAAGGATGGCATCCGAGATCTTGTCACTGATCTTGTCGGGATGTCCCTCGGTAACAGATTCACTTGTAAATAATTTCTTGTTCAACTTCTCACTCATTTTCTTACTCCTCGTAAATATGTTTAACTTCTAAAACATATCTCTTTTTTGACAACAAAAAAACTCCGCAATGACGGAGCATTTGGCTCTCATCTAACAGGATTTAGCACCTTACCCCACGGCAGGTTGCTGTAACATCATCGTGCCTGTCACTACGTTACTCTTGATAAGATATATTTTATTACGTATAGTATAGCATAAAAAAAGCCCCTTTGCAAGAGGGAGAGAATACTTTTTTTCATTTTTCGAGGTTTTTGTTAAAACAAATTGACAAATGCGAACGACAATGGTCGCCCTACAATAGTAAATTAACTCTCTTAACGGGCAGGGTCTTGGCGGTGCCTGACCGTTTGCGAGAGCAAGAGCGAGGTTTACCCTCGCGCCGACTGTCTGTCCGTAGCTTTGGAGTTCCCTTTTGTGATTTTTGTGCGAGTGCTTTTGGGAAGGGGTGTGGGGGAACCTTTTTCGCGAAAAAGGTTCCCCCACGTCTCTCCTTAATACTTATTCACTATCTCTTGCATCTTAGGCAGCAGCTTTTCAATCTCGGCGGCGAGCTTGAGTTGGGTGCGCGTGCGGTCAAGGTTGTGATGCTCGCGATGGGTACGGAAATAAACGTCACCGTTGATATAGTCTGCAAGGAAACGTGTTGCCTGCTCGACGGTGATGATGAGGGCGGAAAACGGCATCAATTCGCGTTCTTTTGCGGTCACACTGTCGCCAAGCTCCTCGAGGAATGCGGCAGTGAACGCCTCAAACTTTTCAAGGTCGAATCGAACCTTGTCAAGATCAATTTCGTCCTCGGCTCCTGTGGAAGCGCCCGTACGCATCGCATCACCAAAATCGTAAAGGAGTGAGCCGGGCATAACGGTGTCAAGGTCGATCACGCAAACACCTTTGCGTGTTTTGTCATCCAAGAGAACATTGTTG
>SVQS01000015.1 GCA_015065205.1 Oscillospiraceae bacterium | reverse complement strand
TGGTTTGTACTTCAAAGTGCTCGCAATTTGCACAATCGCGACGCTCAATACCGTCTGCTACACAAGTGGGAGCCTGGGTTTGTGTCCATTCGCCAAATTGATGAGCAAGCTTTTCGATGGTTTCAACATCGGTAGTAGCATCACATCTGGAGCAATGACGAGACTCGGAACCTGCATCGGTGCAAGTAGCCTCTACGTCAACTGTGTAAGTATCAGCGAAGTCGTGACCGAGCTTAGCGATGGTTTGTACTTCAAAGTGCTCGCAATTTGCACAATCGCGACGCTCAATGCCATCAGCAACACAAGTGGGAGCTTGGGTTTGTGTCCATTCACCAAACTCATGAGCAAGCTTTTCGATGGTTTCAACATCGGTAGTAGCATCACATCTGGAGCAGTGACGGGATTTGGAACCTGCATTGGTGCAAGTAGCCTCTACGTCAACTGTGTAAGTATCAGCGAAGTCGTGACCGAGCTTAGCGATGGTTTGTACTTCAAAGTGTTCGCAATTTGCACAGTCGCGACGCTCAATGCCATCAGCAACACAAGTGGGAGCCTGGGTTTGTGACCATTCGCTCATGCTATGACTAATTTTAGAAGTAATGTCGCTAGTATACGTGTGGCTGCAATTTGTACAAGTGTGTCTGGTGTAACCATCTGCCAAACAGGTGGGATCGATTACAGTTACATCATATTGGTGTCCCTTAGCACGAATGACAATGTCGGATCTTGAAATGTTTTGGAGGGCATCTTCATCTGCAAAATACAGATCGCAGGTTTGGCAATACCAATATTCGATATTTCCGTTCTGCTCGCAGGTTGCTTGAATTCCTGCAAAATATGCCATCTTATGTTCGTGTTTGGAAACCGTTACAACATTCGATGTTAAACTACCAATATAGTCATCGGTTCCCGAAACTACACAATAGATGCTCTTGTTCCTATCTTCGGAACGTATGGTATATGTTGCAAAAGTTGCGCCCTCTACTCTTTGTCCATCAACATACCATTGATAAACGAAGGAATCGTGATCAATAATATCAAGAGCGTTTGTTATCAGAGTGCCGCCTACGCTATTGCTTCCAAAGAGTTTCAGTTCACCGGAAATAACCTTGTATTTTGCGTAATAGGTAGCATCATCGGTTGCTGCGGTAATCTCAACATCATTGCCATCGGCATCCATCCAACCGGAAATTCTTACTTTGTTGAAGAATTCAGGTGCTGTCGGGATAGCTCCATCCTCTACTATCAATACATGTGTTGTATTGGTAGAAAGGGTAGAATCTTGCGCTTTTGACCATACAACAAATGTAATGGTGTGTGTAATTGTCTTTTTCTCGATGACTGCGGTATAGACGGGCGGATTTTCGGAATCCGTTCCGGTTACAGGGGCAAAGTTTAGAGTTCCTCCCTCTGTAATCAGTCTACCATCTTTATCCATCCAACCGATAAACGTGCATCCCTCGGGAAGAGGGGTTGGGGGCGGCACCGGAATCTCACCATTTTTCACAGAAGTAGTTTTTTGAGTTTCTCCAATTATCCAAATAACTTCATAGAATATCTCTTCTGTTTCATCTACAACGGGAAGGGGACTAACTGTTACTGTTACAGTGATTGGATCAAGCGTTTCACCGGAATTTACATCGGTTATTACAACAGTGAATTCGTGTTTGCCAATGCCGAGTTTTTCAAGGCGAGTGGCAGGGATAGTGAGTTTATGAGTGAAGAACGTATCCTTCTCGTCATAATATACATCGACGAGACGTTCTTCGGTGGCTTTATCCTCTTGCTCCGGTGCAAACAACTCAAATTTGTATCCGGGGTTCCAAATCACGGTTACTTCAACATCAGATCCGCCAAGATAGAAAACATCATTGGAAACACTTGCCGAAGGAGTGATTTCTTGCGGTTCTTTGATAGATCCCTTTTGGGTTTGAGAAATTGTGGATAGGTAGAATGCATCAAGATTGTCTGCTTTTGCTTGTTCGGGTTCTTCGTCACACTCAATGTAGAGCGATACAATGCCGTCGCTTCCACCAAGAATGCTTTCGTCAAGCATTACTTCATAGTAAACGAGTCCACCGCTACGAATGGTTTTTGCTTCCAATTGCTCGGGCTCTATGCTTGCTATCAAAGAGGCAATTTCGTTTCCGCTTTTATCTGTTTCTTCGATGGCTCCGGGAATTACGTAGAGCTTAAATCCTTGGGTTGCGGCTACATTACCATAGTTGCGAATTGCGATAAGCAGGGAGTTGCTCTCGCCTACGACTATCTGCTTTGCGAGCGGCTTAAGATTGACATATTCGAGAGAAATTTCTTCTGTCGTTTCAAAAATCTCTTCTTCTAAACCATTAGAGAACTTTAAGGTATACTGTTGTTTGAGGATGTCTTCAGAAGACGGAATCTCGATGGTTTCGGTTTTGCCACTCTCTACAAGTTGGCTAATTCCGCCTACAGAAACGGTAAAACTCTTTGCGCCTTCATTGGTTACCGTGAAGATGAGAGATTGGTTCAGATAATCCTTTTGCAGAGTGTAGGCATATTGAATATCATTGGTGTTGTAGGTGGTAATACCCTCGAAATCAACATAAGTGCTTCCTTCATCGTTGCACAGCTGCATAGTAAGAATCAGCTGACCGTTTTCACCGAAAACTGCATCAAAAGAGGAAATGTAGATATCTAAGGGTATGTATTTAGAATCATCTTGGGCATTTTTGATATTTTGGGTATTTGCATCGTATACGCATATCGGCTTGCCCCAAACCTCCTCTTCATTAACGATTTCACGGAACATACCCATAATTCTCGAGCTGGTAGAACCGTTTTCGTTTTCTTGGTTTTCGGTATAGAGGATTGCAGCGAGATTTCCGTTTTTGTCAACAACGCTGACATAACCGTTACCCAACATAGTGGTTGCTTCTGGCAACAATTCTTCGGAGCTGTTAATACGAAGACCTTCATATTGATCGTCGGTGTAATAATACATCAGCTTTCCGTCGTTATCTTCTACCGAAGTAATAAAACCGGTGGAGTTAAATTTGGTGGCGAGTGTGGTTTGATCTGCAGAAATACTCTTTTCGTACATTACACAGTCGGAGCTATCCGTCAGATCACCATCTTCATCCACGATGTAGTAAACCTTGCCGTCATAAATTTCAAGATCGACAATGGCGGAAAGACCTACTGCTACAGGACATGTTATTTGCTCATCGTTTTCTTGATCGTAATAAGATACCCAAATGGAGTTTGCGTTTGTACCGTACACGTGCGAGGTGTTGGTGTTCTCATCAAAACTGTTGTCAGGGGAAACACCGAAAATATTATTATCGGCATTTTGCGCCCATACAATAGCAGGGGAGCCATTGTATGTTGCTACTTGTACAGCATACTTATAATCACTTGTTGTTTCTCCGTCTACAATTGTGTAGTCGTTGGTTTTGCCGGCATCAATTGCATACAGACTATTTGTGAACTGAATGAGCTTCATAGACAGGCCTTCTGCACTGGCATAAGTATCGTTTGCTTCTTCTGCGGAAAGCTTCTTTGTTTGTTGAGTGTATGCAATATAGAGATTGCCATTGTCCTCAAAGAGGGAATAGGAGGCATCGCTGTATCCGTTGTTGTCTATAATTGTGGGAGCGCTCCAAGAACCGTTATTCCACTCGGAGTAGCAAAGCTTTATGCAGTTGTACTCATCATAATTGTCATCAACAGCGGCAGCAAAATAGATTTTGTAATATGTTCCGCCAAGGTTGACGATTGTGGCATTTTCTGCACAGTCCGGGGTATACACGTAATCCTCGTCAGCCAAATACATAGCGGCTTTTCGTGCCATCATATATGCGGCATAAGTTTTGGTTTTTTCTTTGGATCCTATGCTGCCGGACCAAATTTCAAACTTTTTCTTGTGCCACAATACTTTAACATATGCACCAAATTCGCCTGAAATTTCCCATTCATCCAAAGCAAAAGTGGGGAGAATGTCTAAAACAAATTTTGCACCGATGCCACCGTAAAGTCCGATAGAGGCAACCGAGCAACCTACGCCGACCGAGGCCTCAATCTTTGCTTTTAGTGTTACTTCAAGCTCTTCCAACGTTACACCGTCGTCGAATTTCAGCTTCAGGAGAATTTCTCCTCCAACGGTTACTTCAACCTCGAGCGTAACGGGAATTACCCAAATAACATACTGTGAGTTGTGTTTGAACGTGTACTCCAGAGTACCTTTTATGGAGCCGGAAGCCAAACGGATTCCTTGTTTGTCATACTCAAACACGAGTTGTCCTTCAAAGCCAACAGAGAATGCGTGAGAATTTTTCTTGGTTGTGTTTTGCTTAGGATAGTAATCTTCCTCGAAGCAAGGTTTGAATTTTTTAAATTCTGTAGGTGAAGTAATATCAGACACTGCTTTTTCAATATCGAATATCGGAATTTCGCCTTTTATTAATTTAGCAATCAGTTCACTATTTTCGTTCTGGTCTTTCAGGTATGTTTCGGTGATCCAAGCCTTAGCATGAATGAAAATGGTAGTAGCGCGAGCACTTACCTTCGCTCTGCCTTTGAGGTTGGTCTCAAATGAAGTTAGATTGAAAGCACCGTAAGTAGCTTTTGCTTTTCCTTCTTCGGTTTTGAAAAGCGATTCGCTGTAATTTACTCCGGGGAGACCGTGATAAACATAGAGGCGATAATAGAAGTAATCCGGTACCTCGGTGGGAACGAAACGAATATTATATGTAAGGAATCCATCATAGAACTGATAGAAATATGTTCCCTTACCGTGGGGCTTGTAATATTCGTAGTAAGCTTTTTGATAATTTGAACCCTTGCTCTTGAACTCTTTTGCAGCTGAAAGGGTAAGAATAACCTCACTATCCGTTATATTGGTGTTAAAGGTAACATCTTCGCCCAGCTTGATGTCAAATCCATCGCCACCAAAGAGTGTTTTGAAAATTTCAAGCTGAGAAGAATTGCCCATAGAATCGAAATCAAGGGATGCATCGAAATCAAGATTGATATCTTCTTCCTTAATTTCAAAGTCAATAACGTTGATGTTGAGCACCTTGCGACAACTCAACTCATAACCGGGATCTTCGGGGTCAAGCGTTTTGTGTGTAACAGACAGTACAACCTCCAGCGGCATATCGGAAATCAAATCTCCGGGAGATACTGTAAATGTGCATGCATTTTCAGTGATTGTTTGTTCAGCGACAATTGTTTGCTCACCCTGAACAAGAGAGAAAACAGGTTTTTCGTATACCTGATCCCAGAAGCCGAGAACCGTAATGCTGATATTACGATAATTCTCAATGGTTTCAACACGGGTAACAACGCCTTGGTCGTTTGTGTAGGAAACATTAGAGGTGTCTCGATATTCCGCTTTGTTAATGTCTTTCGATTGGCTGTTGATGTCTACGCCCTCACACTCAACGCCGAATACATCGGGTTCCTTGGAGATTGTGAGGTAGGTAATGAGCATCTCCTCGTCAAGGTGCAAATCGTAATCATAGGGGAAGTAGCTTTCCTTGTGGACATAAATGTGAATATCATTTGCGATTTGCTTATCATCAACTTCCGTGGAGAACGAAACTCTGCCGTATTCATCTGTGTAAAGATAGAATTTGTGAGGAATTTTGACGGTTTGGGATTTAGTCTCTCCATCTTCACCCAATACATCTATCTTATCTTCTGTGTACACAGTAACGATGACATAAGCATTTTGAATGGCTTCGTTGCTTGTGTCTTTAACATAAATGAGATAATCGTTTGTTTGTACAGTGCTGTTGGGAACTTCACTTACAACTTGATAAGCAGCGATATCTCTCTCGCACCAGGTGCGGCGAAGCGTATCGTTGTTTTTGTTTTCGTCGCCCCAAGCTTTGCTGTGCTCTTCTTTGTAATAAGTGGTCAGCGAAGCGTTCGCGTTATCGTAGATCTTTTCTGCGACAACCGGAACAGACGAAGATACGTAGTAAACCGCGGTGAGGTTGGTACAGTTGCCGAAGGCGCGAGAACCGATAGAAAGTGCTCTTGTGGCACCAACAACAATGCGTTTGATATTTGTGTTTCCGTAGAATGCAGAATCATATATCTTGTTTACGCTTGCGGGAATGTTATAAGTTACTCTTTGAATTGCAGCGGGATAACAGTAGAGAATATCAAAGTTTTTAGAGTAAAGAACACCGTTGCTATCGTTGGCAAAGTTTTCGTTCTCTTCGTGAACTCTGATTTCCTCAAGTGCAAGGCTGTCAATAAAGAGGTTGTAGCTGTAAATGCCTTCGGTGGTTTCGGAGGTTCCGCGATAGCTCTCACCAAGAGTTGCTTTTTCAAGGCGCTTACAGTTTGCAAATGCCTGGCTGCCCACAATTCTGGTCTCGTTATGGAGGATCACCTCTTCAAGATATGCCGCGCCCCAGAATGCCTCGGTGGCAATCTCATTGATCGTAAGGGCTGATTGTGTCATATCGTATACGAAGGTTGTGGTAGCAGAATCGCTTCTTGCAGCGGGGAATTGCATCAAGGTTACGTATTTTTCACCATCTTTTGATCCAACCTCAAACAAAGCTCCAAAGCTATCAACTTGATAACTTCCGGTCAGGTTAGAGGAGTGCTTTTCGCCGGATGCAAAATCGATAAAGCCAAAGGATTGGATGTTGGTACATCTGCCAAAGGCATTTTCGCCAATAGAAACGATATTGTTGTTGATTGCAATATTGCCGCCATTGGAGAGATAGGTGTTATAGAATGCTCTTTCTCCAATTGTAGAGAGGGTATCGGAGAATGCGAAACTGGTGATTGCGGTGTTTTCGAATGCAGAATCACCGATGTTGTGAATTTGATAACCCCCAATAGAGGTAAGATTTGTACAGTTATAGAAAGCATGAGAGCCTATAACGTTTGCAGATGCAGAAATCGTGTTATCTGGATTTTTTGAATTCAAGTCAACGGATTTCAAATTCTTACTACCTGCAAATGCATAATTTTCTATAACAGTGACCTTAATCGAAGCATCTTTTGGCATAGAATATTTACCGTCTGCACCGATTGCTATGCTCTTTTCAGGGAATTTGATTAGTCTGGTAAATACAGTCGGATCATCCTCGGGGGTAAGAGGATTGCCAAAGAGTACGCCGGTGTTATTGCCCTCCTCATCTTTGCCCGTAGTATACCAAGGGTTACCTTCCACCGTGATAGCGGTAAGATTGTTGGTGTTTCTAAAGGTACAATCCCAAATAGCGGGATTTTCTTCTGTTTGCCCTTCGCCAATAAACTTACCAAAGGTGATGGTTTCCATTGTTTGGTTGCCAAAGAACGCATAGCGGTCGAAGCCAACAACCTTATACAAACGGTCATTGTAGGTAACAAAGTCGGGGATGACGACATCTTTTTGGGCGGCGCCGCTGGTGTTGATCAGATTTTCCTCTTCAAGAGGAGACTTTTTACCAACGATTGCTGTGCCGTTTTCAATATCAATTGTGTAGTAAATGTTATTGGGGTCGCGATAACCAATCAGTTCATTGGTATAATGCAGGGTTGCATTTTGAATGACTTCCTGCCATCCGGTGGAGTCTTGATTAACGATAACACACGCGCCATTGTCGAAAGCGTTATTACCTACATTTTCTTTCTTGATTGCATTGCCCACCAAATAAATTTGGGCGGTGCAACCTTTGAAAGCTTCGGAACTGATAGAGGAAACACCTTCTGCACCTGTTGCATCAGTGCGGATGATAATAGTTTTAATAGAATCGCTTTCTTTGAAAGCAAGCGAATTAATTCCAACCACAGGAATCTCAGAGTTTCCTTGTAAAATTTTCAAGGGGATGGTAATTTCTCTCTCTGTGCTTATTTGAGGATTATATCCCTTTACGTATGCTCTTTTTACTTTTTTAGTGATGTTCTCTGTTTGGATCGTTTCCTCGACAATTTCGTAAATAACACCATATCTATCTGTGTCATTACGGTCAATTGGAGTCAAGTTTTCATCGGTTGTTACAAGATAGGTTTTTCCCAACTCACAAGCCGATATTGACAATCCTTCACCGGGAATAAAGGAATTGTAGCGTTGTCCGTTAAAAGTCCAACCATATGTATCAATATCATATGTAATTTTAAAGTTTTTGTTGTTTTTTTCAAAAGTATCTTTATCAATTACGGGGCAATCGCCTTCAAAGAAGATACTTTCAAGAAGCGTGTTGTTACGTATGGAGCTCTTCTCTAATACTTTAACGTTTTTTCCAAAACGAATATAAGTTAATAAATCGAAATCAGAGAAAGCATTTGTTCCAATTGTTTCAATTTCATCACTTACAATTACTTCTTTAATGGCGACCCCGTATTTTTCTGTTGTGTATTCATGATATGTATAATCATCATATTCGTCTTCATCCGAGGGATTAAATCCAGTAATTGTTTTTCCACCGTATATTAACAATACGCCCAAAGACTGATTGAAATATGTTTCTTCTGTTACAATCAGAACATAGCGTGTGGTATCGTTATCGGTTCCACAGTTTCCGCGTTCTGCAATGCGATAAAATGTTGCATTTGTATTTGAATCGCCCGTCCAAAGATAAACATCTTCGGTCCTGCCGTTTTCTAAGTCTTTTGGAGATACAATTGGATTGGCGTATGCATAAACAATATTGTTACATTCAGAGAATGCAGTTGCATATTTTTGAATATATTCCTGCATTGCTTGTTCGTTATCATCTACAAATTCACCAACGATAATTTCTCCACTACATTTGACAAACGTCTTGCTTTCAAGCGCAACTGTTTCGGGGATTTCAAAAGGCTTTGTGAAATGGATGTTGACAAACGCACCTGTTGCAACAGATGCTACGTTTGCTGCACGGAGATCACTGTTTACGCAACCCAAAATGGCGCGGTTGGTATCCTTTTCAATAAGCGTGTTGGCGGTTGATGCGTATTTCTCACTTGCTGCATCTACAGTAATAGATGTAAGTGCCGAGCAACCGTAAAACGCCTCGGTTTGGATGCTCGTTACACTTGCAGGGATATGCAACGATTTGAGCGAAACTGCATTTTTAAACGCAGCCATACCTATTGTGGTAAGTGTTGCGGGGAAATCAATTGTTTCAAGAGAAGAACACCCCTCAAAAGCGGACATACCGATTTCTTTAACAGATTGTCCAAATTTAACAGTGGTGAGTTGAGAACAATTGTAGAATGCGGAATCTGCAATCGTTGTTACACTATCGGGAATGGATACAGATTTAAGATTTTTTGCACCGTTGAATACACTATCGGAGATTTCGGTGACTTTCTCGGGGAAAGTAAACTCCGTAAGTGTGGTACAACCGTCAAATGCTTGAGCGCCAATTTTCTCGACAGTGTTGGGGAGCGTTACTTCACGCAGAGCAGTGTTATGATAGAATGCTCTGTCTCCAATGGATTCGAGTGTGCTCGGAGCAATAAAACGAGAAAGGGAAGTGCAGTTGTAGAATGCGCTTTGTCCAAGACCGATTACATTACCGGGAATGGTGATGGTTTTTAGATTTGCACATTTTAAAAATGCATACGCGTAGATGTATTCGGTGTTTTCGTGAATGCTACAGGAAGCAATATTTTTGGCTGTCGTGCCAATCAAAATCGCATAGGGGTTGGTTGCACTGCCGTAGTATTTCGCATTGCCCTCTGTGGTAATACGCTTACCGTCTGCATAGTTGACGCCGCTCCAAGAGGGAACCAACAATCCTTCTAGGCCGGAATCGGTACTGCCTGTTGTCCAAGATACTTGTGCCTGGGGAGTGGAGTAGCCAAATACCTTGATGGTTGCTTGGGGGATGTTTTGCGTAATCGGAGAGGTTTTGGTTCCCACATTGATATAAATCGATGTAGTTGTTTCTGTACCATTTATCGTATCGATAGATTTTTTTGTCCAAGGTTCCTTCCAATCACCGGTTCCTGACGACCCACTCTGAATGGATGTTTTAGAATCACCGCTACAACCGGTGTAAGTTTTCGTTTTGGATTGTTTTCCCCCTAAGTTCTTCCATGTAGCCTTTGCTGTATATGTGCCACCGCTACCACCGGCTCCGCCGTTACCGCCCGCGCCACCGTTTCCGGGGGACTGCTGAATCTGAGTGCATATACCTGTGATGGTAGCGGAAGAATTTATCGGTAAAGCAGAAGCTCCACCTTTGCCACCCGTACCACCGGAACCACCTGTACCACCTTTGCACTTACTGTTCGCTTCTGTTTGGCGGTCTGAATGATTAACCCACGCTTCTGCTGTTTTAGCATCACTTCCCAAAAAGCTGTTTACATCTTCTGTTTTACTGTCATTTTTTCCGTTGCCACCTGTTCCACCGGCACCACCAGCACCGCCGTTGCCACCTCTACCGGATTGAAGCGTTACTTCTGAAAAAGCAATGAGCGAATTGCACTGCAAAGCAGCCGCACCACTACCACCGGTGCCGCCATTGCCGCCCTTTTTACCGGAGTCGGCTGTATTGTTGTTGGCACCAGACCAGCCGGTTGCACCATCTCCACCTTTGCCGCCATCACCGCCGATAATATTCAAAACGGCAGAGTTTGTCATATTGACTACAAGAGAATCGACATCTACGGGGGTGATGGCATCGATACCGGGATCGCCATCATAGCCATAGTTATAGTAAATGCCGTTTCGGCCGCCATCTCCGTCCTCACCCTTGATTTCGAGCGGTGCATCGCCCAAAACGGTTACCTTTGCATTGGGCAAATAGATGGCATGACAATCGTCTCTTGCTTGAATTTTATTCTGGGTACCTTGGCTGATGATATAGATATCTCTGCTTGTTTCAGAGTTTAATTTGAGGCTCGTCAAATTTACGTTTCTCAAAAAGATATACAGAGCAGGGAGATCACTATCTTCAATTGTGATGTTATAGCCCCAGTCGGTTCCTGTGCCATCCAAATAAATGGCGTACTGTTTGCCAACAGAAATATTCTTTTTGGTCGTTGCCAATTGATATACGCCTGTATAAAGCGAGTTTTCCGCCAGGGCGTAGTCGTTATAGGTAACGCCATCACGGCAGTTCAGCACATTACCATCGTTATAGCCAACAAGGGAGCCGATATATGCTTTTGTGTTGTCGGCGAGCTCTACCGAAACCTCACCCTCAAGACTAAGGTCACGAATAGTACCCTTGTTGTAGCCGAACAAGCCAATATACGCATAACCGTCCTCGGCGATCTCCGGTACAGAAGGCTCAACAGAAGTTTCCTCGGCAAAACTCTCGTCGGAAGTCTCCGGTGCAGAAGCCTCAACCGAAGTTTCCTCTGCAGAACCCTCATCGGAAGTCTCCGGTGCAGAAGCCTCAGCTGGAGTTTCTGTTGTGGAGTCGTCTTTGGAAGCTCCCAACAGACCTGTAATCTGCATACCGCTAATGGTATGACCTGCGCCAAGAAAATGCCCTGTGAAAGGATTATCCACAGAACCAATCGGCATCCAGTTGCCATTATTGTACGTCGATAGATCGATGTCATTCATTAGCACGTACGTGCCGTTAGGATCATCTTTAATTGCCGCAAGGCCCGCGGCATCCTTGATGAACTTAACAGTTTGAATGCTTGAACTGTTTTCTTCGTTCTTTTCTTCATTTTGTGCACCGAGTCCCGCAAGGGTATCTGCCAGCGCAGTAATGAGACTTGCCGGAATCATGGCAAATACCATTATAAATGCAAGAAAAGCTGCTGTGATTCGATTGAAAAGTTTTGTTTTCATATCCGTCACCTCAAAAAGTGTATTTTTCGACAATACTTGTCTTCCTTATTATACCACTTTTATAATAAATGTCAATATATTATAAATAGAACGTATCCAATTAATTATTCTTAGTTAAGTTGTAAGATAACGCAATTGAGGAGCAGTTAAGTTTAATATTTTTGTTGAAATTTGGTGCTAAAGGATCACAAGATTTATGCCAATTTTGAGAGATGTCGGTCTTGTTTTGTTCTTTGGCAAAACAAACAGAAAAATTCTTTAAATATCTTGACATTTTCTTCTGTTTGGTGTATAATGTTTTCGTCAAGACGAATGAAATTTATTCGTTATGACGAAAGAATATGCTTCGTCTTGGCGAAAAAAGAACTCCAAAACGCCTTTTTTGAGGGATTTTATGGGTTTTGGGCTGTTCTTGGGAGGAGGTTGCTATGGAATATTTAAAAATACAGGAAGTTGCCGAAAAATGGGGTGTTTCTGTTCGTAGTGTGCAAATGCTGTGTGCGGCAGGGAAGATTCCCGGCGCGCATCGTTTTGGGCGCGATTGGATGATTCCCAAGGATGCCCAAAAGCCCGCAGACGGAAGAAGTCGGGCGGCAAGACTTGCCTCAAACGATGATATGCCCCTGCCTCGCAAGACGCCGTTTCTCTATATGAGCGATCTTTACCGTACACCGGGAGAGGCAGACGCGGTAGGCGCATCGTTGTTTTACAATCACGAGGCGCAGGTGCTCTTTGAAGCAGAGGTGGCGTATTCCAGAGGAAACATAGACAGAGTCTATGACAGTGCAAATTATCTTCTTAGTAAACATTCGGGATTTTATGCCGTTCTCTCGGCCGGAATGCTTCTTGCTATGTGTGCTATTTGGAAGGGTGATATTGAAATGTGGCGCAGAGCCAAGATTCATATTGCCGAAGCCCCTGCCAAGAGTGACTACGACCGTGATGCTATGCAACTTGCCATCAGCGCGGTTGATATTATGCTTTATAGCGTAGAAAGTTTCCCCGAGTGGTTCAAAACCGGCTGTTTTGAGCCTCTGCATAAGGATGCTTACCCCGCAGCAAAGGTGTATTACGCCAAATATCTGTACGCCGTAGGATACGCGGTTGCAACGGGAGCTTTGAAGCTGGAGGGTGCCGCAGGACTTTACGTAATGTCCTCTGTTCCATATACCATTGAGCCGATGATCTGCTGGGCAAATGAAAGAAACACCGTTATGTCCGAACTCTATTTGCGCCTGACCTGTGCTGCGGTTTATCACAATTCCGGGCAGGATGAGCAGGCAATACGGCACATTGATAGGGCAATTTCGCTCGCGCTTCCCGATAGGCTTTACGGAACGCTTGCGGAATACTGCCGCGTGCTTGATACGCTGATGGAAAAAAGACTTTCCTTGGTGGATGAGGCAGCATGGGTTAAGGTCAAGGAGCTTTATCAAGTATATAACGTGGGGTGGTCAAGGCTTTCGGGAACGGTAAGAGGCAAAACGATCGTCACATCGCTGACCACGAGACAGCGAGAGATCGCCAAGCTTGCCGCCTTTGGTATGAGCAACAAGGAGATTGCAGACAAGCTGAATATGTCGCTTGCAGGCGTCAAGCAAGCGCTCGTTGCCATCACCGATAAAACGGGTGTCGGCAGAGACCGATTTGCCGCATTCCTATAATCAAACACGAAAAAAGCATAGCCGTTTTGGGTTCAAAATGGCTATGCTTTTTTCTTTTTTTGAGGCAAAAGCACAGCCAAAATTTTGCTTTTTTGGTAATTCACAAAGCCGCCCAAAAAGGATATAATTTTAGAGGATACCAAAAAACACCATCTGCGTCCCCCAAAAAGGGGAAGCGGAAGAAAGGAAACAACAAAATGAAAATCCCCCCCACACACTTAACCGAAGCGCGCGAGGGAGAGGTCTACGCAGTAGTCGATACCTTTGGAAAGACCTTCGAGCTCCGATACGGCTACTATGATGAAAAAGACAGATCGGGTCCACCCGACGTTATTTATCCCGATTTCACAAAAGAGCCGATCCACACCGAGAGCGGCGAACCGCTTGTCACCATGATGCAGGATGCCTGCCCACACTACAAGGGCGAGGCAAGGCGCGTCGACGACGCGACCTGCGGTGAGTGCAAATATTTCTTGCGTGGCGAGGAATGGTTCGGCTTGTGCCGCTGCCCTAAAAACAAAAGGGAAGAGCAAGCATAATAAATAAGGAACAAAATTTTCAAGACATACAACCATAATAACAAAAGGCAATTCTGAACCACAGCACTGTATGTCATCCCCAATCTTGAAAAAATAAAAAATATATACACAAATCCATTCAAAAAGGAGAAAAAACAATGAGAAAAACAAAGTTCACTAAAATTGCAAGTATATTGACGATGCTTGCAATGCTCCTCACACTTACCGCGGCATTTGCTGTGGGAGTGTCCGCCGCGGGTACGGCACAAGCCCAGTGGGGCACCGATGCCGCAAACCTCACAAGCAGCGGCACTTTGCAAGAGGCACTCGACGCAGCTGCGGGTGATACTTCCATTACCTACATCAAGTTGGTGTCTGACGTTGCCCTTGGCGACTCATATGTGATGGCCAACGGCGGCAAGTTTACGCTTGATCTGAATGGCAAAACAGTTACTGCTACGAGTTACCCTTTCTCTGTAAGCAATGCTGTTGATATTACTTTTACCGATAGCGGCGAAGGTGGCGCAATTCAATCTACCGGTTCCAGCGCTTCCGCAATTTCGGTGTATGGCGACTCGGCGATAAATATTACCCTCGCGGGCGGTACGTTTGTCGGTGCATATCCGATTAATGCGTCGAACTCAGGTGCACTTTCTTCTGCCAACCTTACCATAACGGGTGGCACACTGCAAACAACCGGCTACGCCCATATATATTGGGGTTCAACCGGTGTACTCGACCTCTCCGGCTACGGTGAAAATCTGGACGGTATAACCATTTTTAATACCGGTAGCACCATTACGCTCCCCAGCGAAAATATCCTTCTCCCCGAGGGCTTTGATATTTACAGAAGCGGCGAAAAGGTCACCGAAATGAAAGCCGGCTACTACACCGTTAACGGCACGTACGTAGAGCCCACCCCCGATCCCGAGCCCGTTATCGAGGCACAATGGGGCACCGATGCCGCAAACCTCACAAATGAGGGCACTTTGCAAGAGGCACTCGACGCGGCTGGGGGAGATGCTTCCATCACCTACATCAAGTTGGTGTCTAACGTTGCCCTTGGTGACTCAAATGTAATGGCCAAAGGCGGCAAGTTTACGCTTGATCTGAATGGCAAAGCGATCACGGGCGACTCCTATCCTTTTAGTTTGAAAAACGCTACCGATATTACCATTGAAGATACTTCGGTGGAGCAAACCGGTACGATCGAAAGCGCTTCTGCAGGTGCAGCTGCTTTAATAGTCGGTGACGGCGATGCGGAACAAAAAGTTACCATCAACGGCGGTATCTTCAAAAGCAACAGCTATGCCGTTAATGTTGATGGCAACGGTTCTGTTGCCATGGCAGAGGTTACAATCAACGGCGGTAAGTTTATTGGCGACGATTATGTTGTTAAAGCAAACGGCACCTATTTTGCTGTTTTGGGCGGCGAATTTGAAGGCGGCAATTGGGCACAAATTGTTTGGAACTCCGGAACGCTCGATTTCTCTAACCATCCCGCACCCGCAGGCATCACCGTTCGCAACTATACCGGTGCGGACGTAACCTTAAACGGTGAGAACATCATTCTTCCCGAAGGATGCTACATCAGCGATACTGCAGGCGGCAGTGCTGTTACAACGCTTGCAAATGGAACTACTTACTACGTTGTAGAGGAAAGCACAACTCCTGATCCCACACCCGATCCCGAGCCCGTTATCGAGGTACAATGGGGCACCGATGCCGAAAACCTTACGGGCAGCGGCACGCTGATAGAAGCATTTTATGCGGCGGCAGCAGAGAATAGCACCGTTGCCTACATCAAGATGATCAGCGACGTTACCCTTGAGGTTTTCCCCAATACCACAGGCGGTACGTTTACATTTGACCTGAATGGCAAAAAGCTTAGCACAGGCGGACTCTTTTCGATAAATGGTGCCGATATCACCATCACCGACACGGCAGGCAATGGCGTGATCGACGCTGTCGATGGAGAGCAGGCAGTTGCACTCGTGGGGGGAAAGCTTACGCTTCTTAGCGGCGAAATTCACGGCGAATGGGACCTGTATTGGGAAGGCGGCGAGCTGGATCTTCAAAGCTATCCTATGCTCACCGGATTTGTCCTTTACTATGCAGGTGGGGCGCTTGGTCTGCCTGACGCGAGCATTTTGCTTCCCGATGGCTACAGTGTATATTATGGCAATGACAGCTCATTAGAAAAAGTAGACAGATTGGAAAACTCTTGCTCGTACTTCATTGACGAAACCAAATACAAGGTTACCGTAAACGAGACTGCAAACGGTGTTGTTATAGCAGACCAAACCGGCTACCTTACCCCCGGCACCGAAGTGACTTTGACGGTCACGCCCGACGATGGCTACAGAACGGTCATCAACGTTACGGGTGCAACCTTTGATCCCGAAACCAACACCTTTGTTGTAGAAAGCTCCGACGTCACCGTTGACGTTACCTTCCGCCTCTACCAAGCAGAGTGGGGCACCGACAAGGATACCCTTACCGCTTGGGGCACGCTGGAAGAGGCATTTGATGCGGCGGCAGCGGATGCAAGCATTACTTATATTAAGGTGATGAACAACTTTGACATTGGCAACGATCCCTATTTTGTCGAGGGCGGCAAGTTTACTCTTGATCTGAACGGCAAAACAGTTACTTCTGCAGGTCACGTCCTCTATTTGAAAAATGCTGTTGACATCACTATTACCGATAATTCTGCGGAGCAAACCGGCAAAATTGAATCCACAACTTTGGATGAGGTCATTCTGGTGCATGACACCTCGGCGATAAATATCACTATTGAAGGCGGTACCCTCAGTAGTGCCGGTCGTGTGATTGTGGCGCACTCCGCTTTCGGGGAAGTTCTTACCGTCAATCTCACCATCAAGGGTGGCACATTACAAACAGCCATCAATGAGCATATCTGGTGGGGCTCAACCGGTGTGCTTGACCTCTCCGACTACGCAAACCCCACGGGTATTACGGTTAATAACTTTTCAGGCGCAGAGCCAAATATCACGCTCCCTGCGGGCTACAGCTTTTACGATAAAAAAGGCAACAGAGTTGACGGTGCTTTTGAAAACGTTCTTTACACCATCGACGAGGCCCAATATCAGTTGTCCTGGGATATTGGCAACGGCATAAATGGAGAAAGCAGCAGCTTCTCCCACGGCAACGAAATGTTGGTTTGGTGCACTCCCGTAAGCTTTACACTTGTTCTGCTTGATCATTACGAGCTGGTTTCTGTAGCTTTGAACGGCGAGGCACTCGAGCCCGATGCCGAAACAGGCGTTTACAGCTTTGTAATGCCCGAGGATGACGTTACCGTTACCGTACAAGCAAAGTACGCACCTTTTGTTTGGGGCAATACATCCGATGCAATGACAAATACGGGTGACTTCTTCGAGCTTGTGGCTGCCATCAACGCAGGGCAAGCACCTTATGCAAAGCTGCTTGCCGATTACGATGTTGAGCTTTTGGAAAGCGACGTTACCGTCAGCGGTAAATCCCATATCGACTTTGGCGAATATTATCTTAATGTTTACAATGCTGCAGTCATCCTCGGCGAGGGCGCCGACATCACCTTCTTTGGCGATCAAAAGGTGGATGATATCAACGCAGATTGTAACGTTTTTGGAAGCTTTGAGCTGCAAGTCGGCTCCAAGCTCACCATCAGCGGCACGGCTTTTTGGGGCGAGATCTTATACAATGGCGGCACGCTCGATATCAGCGGTGCACATCTTACCACCGCTTGTCATCTTTACAACCTTACCAATGCAGAGATCACGATCGCTGATGTTGTAACCTTTGCTGCACCCTTCCGCGCAATTGATCCCGCTTGGTATAATGATCCCAATTACGAGGGATACACCGTTCCCACCGTAACCACGCTTGCAGCAAGAGTTGAGAACATTGCGTCTGCTTATATTGAGGCAGTATTTACCGTTACCTTTGATTTTGGTGAGGGTAGTGGCACAATGCCCACCTTTGAGCACACTTTCGATTCGAGATGGGAAAGCTTCCCCACACCCGAAGGTCTTTCTCACCCCGATGGTCTTACCCTCATTGGTTGGGTCTACGAGGGCGACGGCTATGAGATCTTTGACTGCGATTACATTTTCCCCCCTGAGCTTACCGACGCAACTATCAAGGCAAAATGGGGTGCACCCCTTTACGTTGGCGGTGTTGGCATGAACGATGGCGACTACCTCGCATCGGGTGCTACCGATACTACAAAATCCCGTCCTACCACGGGTGGCTACGCTTACTACAAAAACGGCGTGCTTACGCTGAACAACTATCAGTTCTCGGGCGACGGCTTTGCACACGAAGACAGTGGCTATGACGGTTATAAATCCTACTCTCTCATCTACTCTACCACCGATCTCGTTATCGAGCTTGTTGGCAGCAGCAATCTTGTTGGTACGGCTGTTTGCTACGAGGAAGACTATGATTATTATTTCGATGCCGATACCGACGGTATTCGCATCAAGGGCGACCTGAGCGTTCGCGGCAAGGGAAGCTTGAACATTAAGGTTGAGGATGACGGCTTCTATATTGAAGATCTCATCTTTGAGAGCGGCACGGTTACGGTCGGTTCCAACGACGAAGCAATCGAGTCCGATAGCATCACCGTTTTGGACGGCGCGCTGATAACCGTTTCCGAGGATGGTATCGATTCGAAAAATGTTACCGTTAAGGGCGGCGAGTTTTACGTGCTCCCCGAGGATGATGACGATAATATTGAATTTGATACCCAAACTCTTACCGTCACAGGCGGCAAGCTGGTTGTAAAAGGATACGGCGGCATTTATGCCGACTACGTTACCATTTCAGGCGGCGTGGTTGAGGTTGAGGCTGAAAACGCTGCAATCTATCCTTGGGATGAGGATAATGAGGATGGATTCGTTACCATTTCGGGCGGCAAGGTTACTCTTTACAGTGAGTACAGCGACGCTATCTACAGCACAGGTGACGTTACCGTTTCGGGCGGTGAAGTGACTCTTTACGGTTATTACGGTATTTATACCTACGGCAACATTACTTTCACGGGCGGAGAGCTTGAAATCGAGGCTTACGAAGACGCCATTTATGCCGAGGGTGACGTTACGATTTCCGGTGGCGATATTTACATCTATAGCTACGAGGATAACGGCATTGGTGCCTATGGCAACATCACGATTTCCGGCGGCGACGTGGTTATCTCTGTTGGAGACGGCTACGCTATTGAAGCTTACGGCGGTGAAACCGCAGTCACCATCAACGGCGGCTTTGTTCACCTGATGGGTCATATTGGGGTTACTGAAACGACCACCGTAACCTTTGGCGGCAAAGCAACACAGATCTTTATTGAGGGCGATATCATTGCCACCATTTCGCCCGTGATTACCGAGGGCGAGATCAAGAACATCTTCACGGTTGATGGTACTTCTTACTACGAGGGTGTAGAGATTTCTCACAACTGGACGGATGCTTATCAAGCAGACGAAACGCATCACTATCATATTTGTGCCAATGAGGATTGTGTCATCCGTTACTTCTATCTCCCCGAGTTCTACTATCAATACTTTGAAGACGCCAATTACGGCGAGCACACCGTTCCCGAGGGAGAAGCTGCTTGCTCGGTTTGCGGCTACGGTGCTGAGGTGCCCGAGGAGGAAATTCCCGAGGATGCAGTTCTTTTGGTAGGCGATCACTACCTCAAGATCGGTGAATACCTCGCGTTTGATCTTGACGGCAACCCCATTGTTGTTACCGAAAAGCCCGCAACGGGCGGTTACCTCTACGCCACAGTCGGCACCATAGAAGACACTCCTGTCGTTACCATTGTTCTTTCAAACTTCAGCTTTGAGTATACCGGTGCAGCAGCCATTGTTGCTCTTCAAGACAATATGTACATCATGCAGCTGGAAGGGGAGAACACTATCACCGCACACGCCGATAAAAATTATGACGCACTTTATCCGGACGCTTTTGTCAATGGCGCAGGTATTGGTGCTATGGGCAGCCAGCTTGTAATTGTTGGCGAGGGTTCGTTGACCGTCAATGCCGAGGTTGGTATTTTCGGGTTCGATTCATCCTTTGCTGTTCAAAACGGCGCTACCGTTACCATTAACGCACAACAAGATGGCATTGAGATTCAAAACGGCATCTTTGCCGTTGCAGATGCCACCCTTACCGTCAACGCCGGAGTTGACGGCGTTGACATCAGTGACGGCCGTGTTGTCCTCGCCGCCGCAAGTAGAGTTTTCGTTACTGCAGGCGACGATGGTTTTACGCTCAGCTATGCCGATTTCCTTGCTACAAATGCTATCGTAACCGTTGTTGCGGTGGATGACGCAGTCGATGCAGACGGTTGCTACATTGAGTGGGAAAACTCTACCTTCGATCTTACGGCAGACGACCACGGCATTACGGTTTATGCCGACTCCGAGGGAGAATACGCCTTCTTTGTAACGGACAGCATTCTCAATATTGAGGCGGGCGATGACGGCATCCGCATTTATGGTTATCCCGAAGTCTTCTTTGCAGGCTCTATTCTCAATATTACCGCCGAGGACGCAGGTCTTTATTTTGATAGTACGCGAGTTATGTTTGCATCTCAACTGGGCATGATTCTGTCCTTGAATTCTACCCCCGGCACATCCGGCAAAGCAAGTGAAGTCAACATCAACGCAAAGCGCAATTATTTGTGTGACGCATCCGTTGATGTTTATGAGATCAAATTGAACGTTGTGGTAACCGAAACCGCATTTGAGCTTGATTATGCTTCGCTTTACTTTGTGGACTCCGAGATCTCCATTGTTTCCCGAGATACGGGTATTTATAGCGAATATGAAGCGGATGTTAACGTTTATGATAGCACCCTTTCTATCGAGGCGGCACGTTATGGCATTAACGGTTATCTCTATCTTGATATCCGCGGAGATTTGATTGATATCAGCGTTCGCGCATTTGAGGCGATCTACTGCGAGGATATCTACTTTGAAGAAT
>SVQS01000176.1 GCA_015065205.1 Oscillospiraceae bacterium | reverse complement strand
AAGCTTTTGCAAGAGACGTTTGACACGTTTTTTCTCTGCCGAGAGCGGGATATCGTGCCATTCAACCAAACGTTCCATACGGTGTATCGTTTCGTTATCAAAACGCAAGCGCAAAAGGATCTCTCGGGTAATCTCCACACCAATGGGGGCATGCCCCTTGAAGTGTCCGCCTTGCCCGTCCTCGGTGTAGCACAGTGGCTTGCCAATATCGTGCAAGAGGATGCCAAGACGTGTGATGAGGTCATCATCTTCGCAAAGTGCAAGCGCTTGCAGGGTGTGCTCAAACACGTCAAAGCAATGGTATTTGGTATTTTGCTCAAAGCCAACGCATCTGTGCAGTTCCGGCATAAAAACGGAGATAACCTCGATATAATCACGCAGAATGCGTACCGCTCCGCGACCGCAGATGAGCTTGCAGAACTCCTCGCGAATTCTCTCGGCGGCAATGCCTGAAAGAAGATTTCGGCAGGAATGAACCGCCTTTGCGGTGTCCTTAGCAATATCGAAATCCAACACCGATGCAAAGCGAATGGCGCGCAGAATACGCAAGCCGTCCTCTTCGAATCGCGTTTTGGCATCTCCAACAGCGCGAACAACTCGGTTTTGCAAATCTTCCCTACCTCCAAATAAATCGACCAGACCTTTTGTTGGATGATAAGCCATTGCATTGACCGTAAAATCGCGGCGGGAAAGGTCATCCTCGATGTGCTTGGAAAAGGTCACTTGCACAGGGTGGCGGTTATCGAGATATTCCCCATCGTTGCGATAGGTGGTAATTTCAAGCTGCATACCGTCGATGATAACGGTCAGCGTGCCGTGTTGAATACCTGTCTCTATCACACGAAAATCAGAAAAGCAGGCTTTCATTTCTGTGGGGGTGGCATTGGTGGTGATATCCCAATCGTTAGGAGTGCGTCCCAAAAGGCTGTCGCGTACACAGCCGCCCACTACGTAAGCCTCGTAGCCGCACGCTTCCAATATAGACAGCGCACGCGCTACCGGCATGGGTAAGGTGATATCAAATTCCATATACGCGACCTCCTTTCAAAAAAGTGCAAAATTCTTTATGGATTTGTATTTTTAAAGATATAACGTGCATTCTTGCGCAAAGCAAAATAGAGTGCAATCCCGAGCACGTATGCCGAAATCACCTCTCCGATGCCAACGGTAAGCATCAAAAAGCCGATGCCCTCGGGAGCGTGATAAGCGTAGGCAAGAACAAAGGGCACGATAAGCGTATTTGCCACGACTGTGGGGAGAGGCGTCAGCCACCAGATGTGGCGCAACAGATAGGCACCAACGGCCCCTATGAGTGTGGCAAGTGTGCCAAAGAGAACATCCTGCCAAAGGCATCCTGTAGCAATGTTAGAAATCAAACAACCAATCGTCAGTCCCGGTATCGCCGCGGGCGTGAAGATGGGAAGGATGCACATCGCTTCAGAAATGCGGCATTGAATAGCGGCACTCCCCAAAGGACCAATGGCAATAGTGATGGCTACGTAAAGTGCGGCAATGGCACTTGCTTCGGTGATGTACCGAAGTGTTTTTTTCGCCTTTGTGTTTTTCATTTTGGGTTTTTCTCCTTAGTTTTGTTTTTCGTGAGGATGGTTTCGAACTCACGTTATATTCAGGAACGAAGCAAATCCACAAGGGCGGCTTCGACTTCCTCGTAGAGATAAAGCGAACCGAGACAGAGGAGCGGTATCCCCTCTTTTTTGCTCGATTCCACGGCGGCCTTGACCCCCTCGGCAACGCTTTCATAGGACGAGGCAGGGATGCCGTAAGATGCAAGCTGTGCGGCATATTCGGCAGCCGCAAGCGCGCGCGGATTGTTTGGCGTGACCGCAAAGGCGCGAGCGGCAATGGGTTTCATAGTTTGAATCATTTCCCCGCGTTCCTTGTCAGCCATCACGCCGCCAAGAATGTTGACGCGCTGATTTGGGAAATATGCTTTTACGCTCGCAACGGCGGCGCGTACGCCCTCGGGGTTGTGTCCGCCATCGTAGATGATGACAGGATCACGCGAGAAGAGTTCAAAGCGCGCAGGCCAGCGCACAGCGGCAAGTCCTTTACGAACTGCCTCCTCGTCAATGGCAAAGCCTTGTTCGCAAAGCAAATCGATGGCTGTCAGTACGAGTGTGGCATTATAGGGTTGATATGCGCCCAGCAGGGGCAGGTGCAAATCGGTGTAGTGTAAGTAATCAAATGTCGTTCCGTCAAGCGTAGCTCCTTTTTGTTGATAAGAGGAACGGTCAACGGTATAAAAAGGAGCGTTTTTCTCGAAAGCCACATTGCGAACAGTATCACGTGCTACTCCCTCTTCCCCACCAAAGAGGACGGGGCGACAAGGCTTGATAATGCCTGCTTTTTCGGTGGCAATCTCCCCGATGGTGTTGCCAAGAAGCGCGGTGTGGTCAAAATCAATGCCTGTAATGATGGAAAGCGCAGTGTTCTCAATGACGTTTGTCGAATCCAAACGTCCGCCGAGCCCTACCTCCAAAACCACTACGTCGCATTCGCTTTGATAGAAATACTCAAAGGCGAGCGCGGTGATGAGTTCAAACTCGGTGGGCTTGTCCTTCATTTGGTCGGCAATGGGGCGGATACGCTCGGTCAGAGTCGCGAGTTTTTCCTCGGGGATATTCTCGCCATCCACACGGATGCGCTCGCAAAAGGTACGAATATAAGGCGAGGTGTAAAGCCCCGTGCGATACCCTGCTTTTTGCAAAATAGATGCAAGCATTGCAGATGTCGAGCCCTTGCCGTTTGTTCCCGCTACGTGAATAAAGCGAAGCTTCTTTTGAGGTTCTCCAAGAGCCGTACAAAGTGCCTTGATGCGCTCGAGCCCGGGCTTGCAAAAGGTCCAATTGACCGAATGGATATAGTCTAATGCTTCTTTGTAATTCATATCTATCCTCTCAACGACTCAAAACGGCGGCGCAAGGCTTGGTTTTTGAGCACCGTGTACAAAAGCAACCATTCGACAACACCTACAATAACATAGTTCAACAATCGCCAAAGCATCAGGACGTGGAACGGCATATCGTAATACTGTGCAAGCCCATAGGTCTTGATAATAACAGATGCCACAAAGTGCGTAACAATCACCGTAATGCAGGTTTGCCGCAGCAGAGGTAGCCTTTTTGTAACGCGGAACAACAGTCCCCCAAAAAGGCCCATACAAGCCGCTCCCAATGTAACCAGCGGATTGATTGGATAAGCTACCATCACACACCCGATAACATCTGCAACAACACCAACAAGTGCGCCCGTAATAGGGCCAAACATCATACCCGAGAGCAGAATGGGCAAATTTTCAAAGCTGAAACGTAGGACGTTGCCCAAAGAGAGAGCCAGATATTTACCGCAAACGATGCTGAGTGCGGCGAGAAATGCAGAGACAGCCAAGAGGCGCAAATTGCCCCTCAGGCGTTTTTTAGATACTTCGTTTTTCATACAAATTCCTCCTTCCACCTCGTTGGCAAAAAGGAGGCATTGTTCTGCCACCGCGTGCCGAATGAAGCGGGATGCAAAATACCGACCGCAAGGGCTTATCGCTCCCT
>SVQS01000014.1 GCA_015065205.1 Oscillospiraceae bacterium | reverse complement strand
AGCGCGTTAACGTCAACCTTAAGTGCCTTAGGATTGAGTAAGCCACTTGCGAGATACTTTTCACGCAAAGGTGTGAAGTGCTTTGTGATCTTATCGAGGTCGGTCAAACTGATACCGGTATCGTAGGGTGTGCCCTCGAGAGCAGCCACCAAAGCCTCTGTGGGAGGCTGAGAAGTACCCATTGCCATAGGCGAGATAGCCGTGTCGATTACGTCAACACCTGCTTCAACAGCCTTCATCAAGGTCATAGAAGCCAAACCTGCGGTATAGTGGGTGTGCAGCTGTACGGGAACTTTTACAGACTCTTTGATAGTCTTAACGAGATCGTAAGCGTCGTATGGCTTGAGAAGTCCTGCCATATCCTTAATGCAGATGGAGTCAGCGCCCATTTCCTCAAGCTGCTTTGCATACTTGGAGTAGTACTCCATTGTGTATACGGGACCTGTTGTGTAGGAGAAAGCTGCCTGCACGTGTCCGCCCTCTTTCTTGGTTGCGTTGATAGCAGTTTTAAGATTACGAGGGTCATTGAGAGCATCGAAAATACGGATGATATCAATGCCGTTTGCAAGAGATTTTTGTACGAAATACTCTACTACATCATCGGAATAGTGACGGTAGCCGAGGATGTTTTGACCGCGGAAAAGCATTTGCAGCTTGGTATTCTTGACCTTGTCGCGAATAGCGCGCAGTCTCTCCCAAGGATCTTCATTAAGAAAGCGCATACAAGCGTCAAAGGTTGCACCACCCCACGCCTCAAGGGAGTGGTAGCCAACCTTATCCATCTGCTCGAGAATCGGAAGCATCTCGGCAGTGGTCATACGGGTTGCAATCAGCGACTGATGGGAGTCGCGAAGCACTGTTTCTGTAATTTTTACTTTAGCCATTGTATTACTCCTATCAGATTGGAATTAGCCGAAGAAGGACATCAGTACGCCTGCGGCTACGGCAGAACCTATAACGCCTGCCACGTTGGGCCCCATTGCGTGCATCAAAAGGAAGTTGGAAGGATCGGCCTTTTGTCCCTCAATTTGAGAAACACGTGCCGCCATAGGAACGGCGGATACACCTGCCGAACCAATGAGCGGATTGATCTTTCCGCCGGTGAGAACGTTCATAATCTTTGCCGTCAAGAGACCGCCTGCTGTAGAAATCAGGAACGCGGTAAGACCGAGAACAATAATCAGAAGCGTCTTTGTGTCGAGGAAAGAAGCCGCCGTTGCAGTTGCACCAACGGAAATGCCAAGACAGATGGTGACTGTGTTCATCAGACCGTTTTGTGCCGTTTTGGAAAGACGGTCGGTCACGCCGCACACATTCATCAGGTTACCAAACATCAAGCAACCGATCAGAACAAGCGCATCGGGAACGATCAAGCCAACAATAATCATAACGAGAATTGGAAAGATGATCTTTTCCGCTTTGCTAACAGGACGAAGATCTGTCATTTTGATCTTTCTTTCCTTCTCTGTTGTGAGAAGCTTCATAATAGGCGGCTGGATCATCGGGATAAGTGCCATATAGGAATATGCGGCGATCGCGATGGCACCGAGCAGACCGGGAGCAAGGCTCTTTGTGACCGTGATAGCAGTAGGACCGTCAGCGCCACCGATGATACCGATGGATGCCGCCTCATTGTCAGTGAATACGCCGGAGATCAGCGCGCCTGCGAATGCCACGAAAACGCCAAACTGTGCGCCCGCACCGATGAGCAGGCTCTTGGGATTGGAAATCAGGGGTGCAAAATCGGTCATAGCGCCAATGCCGATAAAGATCAGGCAAGGATAAATACCGGTCTTAACACCGATGTAAAGCAGGTCCAAAAGACCGCCGTGTTGGAAAATATAATTGAAATTGGTGTATGCCGAAACGATCTCACCGTTTTCCCATGTAAAGCTGTAAAGCTCTGTCCATGGAACAATGTGTCCATTGATTTCGGGGCCGATGACAGCAAGATCCTTCCCTGCTGCGATCAGCTCGTTCAATTCCGTAATATCACAGAACCAATATTCCGAATGGAACATTCCACCACCGGGAAGATTGGTCAGAAGCATACCGATTGCGATGGGAAGCAACAGGAGCGGTTCAAACCCCTTGACAATGGCAAGATAGACCAAAACAACCACGATGGCGATCATCACCAGTGTTTGCCACCACAAGGCATCCAAGCTGTTGACTGTGCGGAATACACCAGTGCTTTCCCAGAAATTCTGCAAAGCATTCAGTAATTCGCCCATAACTGTTTCCTTTCTACAAAATCAATTTGCGGTTTGCAAAAGAAAATCAGTTCATAGTAACGAGAACTGCGTCGGTTGCAACAGATGCGCCTTGGGTTGCCTCAACAGATGCTACAACACCGTCAGCGGGAGCCATGATGTCGTTTTCCATCTTCATAGCTTCGAGAACGCAAAGAACGTCGCCCTTCTTAACAGCGTCGCCGGGCTTTACGTTTACTTTGATGAGAGTGCCGGGCATAGGAGCCTTGATAGCGGTTGCGCCTGCCTTGCCTGCGGGAGCCGCTGCAGGTGCTGCTGCGGGAGCGGGAGCCGCTGCAGGTGCAGGGGTTGCTACGGGAGCAGGAGCTGCTACGGGAGCAGGAGCTGCTACGTAGGGAACCTGTACGCCATTGACTTCTTCTACTACTACGTCATATACAACACCATTAACAGTTACACGATAGTTCTTCATAATATTTTACCTTTAACCTTTCAAAAATTAAGTTTGTTTGTAGTTGTTTGCAATTTGATGGGGAGATTATCTGCGATATCCGCGCTTGCGTTCTGCGCGTTTGAAGGATACCACGCGGAATGCGCCCGTTTCACCGCTTTCAGCTCTTGCGGCTGTAATGGCTGCAGTAATGGCTGCAACTACGGCACCGTCGTCCTCGGATGCGGCAAGTGCTGCCGCAATTGCCGCGGCAATGGCAGCATCGTCGGTCTTGGGAGCTGCT
The DNA here is from genome assembly GCA_015065205.1 of Oscillospiraceae bacterium. Lineage (GTDB taxonomy): Bacteria > Bacillota > Clostridia > Oscillospirales > CAG-272 > UMGS1865. The sequence continues at coordinate 18,077 of SVQS01000014.1, read as the reverse complement.
GTAGCCACCGGTGTGACTTTTTTAACCTTTGCGGGCTTCTCCCTTTTTTCATCTCTGTGAAGCACTCGGTGCATGATCTCAACCGCCACCCAAAGCAAAGCCAAAACCACAAAAATGGTTACCATACCCATCAGGGATACGATGCCCGCTTGTGAGAAAACGTTTGAACCAGTGCCCTGCGCTGCCAGAGCATATGTGTTTATTACCATATATGTGTACCTCCCTATCAAAGAGGAAGATTGCAGTGCTTACGAGCGGGTGCTCCTGCGTTTTTCATCATCAGCATATAAACGGCTGCGCAGATGCGTTGACGAAGCTCACTTGCCGCTACAACGTCATCGATGCTTCCGTCAGCGGCTGCCGCTTCGGGAGATGCACATTCTTTTGTCCACTTCTCTACGAGATCGGCGCGAGTCACTTTCTCGGTGATCTGATCGTTCCAAAGGAATGCAACAGCGCTTGCAGGAGCCATAACACTAATTTCGGATGTGGGAAGTGCATATACCATATCGGCGCCCAGCGCCTTGGAGCCCATGAGTGTGAAAGCCGCACCATAGGCTTTGCCGCAAACAACACTGACCTTTGCGGTCTCTGCAGTTGCATACGCCATTGCGAGCTTGCCAAGCTGTGCCGCCAGAGGTGCCCCCTCGGACTCGGCATCAGTTGCAACACCAACACTATCGATAAGAGTTACAACAGGAATGGAGAAGCTATCGCAGAAGCCGATCAGCTTTGCCGCTTTCTTTGCGCCGTCGCAAGTGATAACGCCACCGTTGACTGCCGCGTCGTTTGCAATAACACCGCAGGTAACGCCACCAAAGCTTGCAAGGCCTGTGATCATCTCGGTTGCGTATGCTTCGCCAAGTGCTACAAAGGTTCCTGCATCCGCAAGCGTTTCTATAAGTTCTTTGCCGGTAAGACCTTCAATTGCTACTGTACGATTGATGTCATCGAAGATATCCTCAACAACAACGCCCTCGTCGCAATTGGAAGGAAGAATAGAAACAAGCTGAACCGCTCTTGCAAGTGCATCCTCTTCGTTCTCGGCATTGATGGATGCCAAGCCGTTTTGCGCGGTGTAATCGGGAGTTCCGATTTCCTTGCCTGCAAGGAAAGGAGCATTTACGTAAAGCGCGGATTGATCTTTGATGGTAACAACAACATCGAACATAGCTGCAACAGTTGCCGCCATACCGGCACAAACACCATTAATAATAGCGATTTGCGGAATAACGCCCGATGCATCACTGACAACCTTGAGAAGCTTGCCGTATGCGGACAAAACAGATGCGCCATCTGCTACAACAGCACCTGCGCTGTCGAACATTCCCACAACGGGAGCACCGTTCTTTTGCGCCATACCATAAAGCTTTGCAATTTTTTCTGCTTGAAGCGTGTCAATTGCGCCTTTCTTTCTATCACTGTCTTGTGCAAACGCGTAAACCAGCTTGCCATTCACGGCTCCGTAGCCGCAAATAACACCGGTCAGATCATCGCCTCTCTTCATATATGCGCCGGTCTCGACAAACGTGCCGGGATCAAAGAGAGCGGCGATTTTTGCACAGCCAACGGTTGTGCCTTTCTCCATAAAGACGAACCTCCAATTAACTTATTTTTGATAGGATCGAAACTGTTTTTCTAAAAATTCCCATCCTACCCCAGTTTAATGAAATTATATCACAAAACAAGTAGAAAGTCAATGATAGTTCCCTTTTTTATTATGAATAATATGTTAAGTTTAGAAATGAAAAGCCGCCGAAAGCGACCAAACGGTGGTTCTCGGCGGCGGGGGTTATTTATTGGGGTAATTGATCACAGAACATCAAAAGATTTGATGTTACCTTTTCCCTCTCGGTAAGAGGACGGAAGGTCCCGTTTTCGTAAAGAATGTCCATAACCATAAGAGCGACTGTTGAATCCACAAAAGAGCCTACATACCTAGCTACAACAAGATCTCGCATTTGTGACGGATAATTTTTGGCAACCAACATTGCATGTTCCAAAGCATAATCTACAAATGTCTTTTTGATCTCTTCGCTAAGCGACGGCAGCTTTGCAAAAAATGCTTTTGCTTCATCGCGCATAACCATAATGTTGACCTTGTTATCCTCTGTCAAATATCCGCGCGCTTTCAGGCGGTCAAATTTCTCCTTGTTGGCAGGGGTGTTCTCGATTGCTCCTGTCATAAATTCATACAGATACTCATAGTCCGATGTCAGATTGTTTTTCCAAGCCCCTTTGCGCGAGGAGTAACGCGTATCGACAGACCAAGCATGTATCAACGGATATTTTTCGGACCAACGGTTCATATCTCCGCAGGCCCAATAATGTGGAAACGTTTGAGGTGAAACATAATCAGGGTCGCTTTGTGTTGCAGGAATGTCAACGTAAGGAATAAAATTGCCACCCGCTAAGGTCTTGATCCAATATTGTGACAGATCAATTTTGGATCCAAGATTGCATTTGTTGTTTACTGCATAGAATATTGCGGCTGCTTCAAGCAGCTCTCTGTTTCCGCTTGGAATATAAATGTCCTTCACATCTGCGATTGCCGCACGTATCTGCGGTACATATTCACGCACCAACAGCTTGGCAATCTCCATCTTTTTTTGCAGACGTTTGTCCTTCAACTCAAGAGAATATGTTTCGGGATTGAAACAGACATAGGTAGTGTAGCGTTTGCCTGCTTGTTCCACCAAAAAGCCGTTTGCCACAAGCTCTGCTACAGTATCTTCAATGTAAACCGGAGTAACTCCCAACTCTTCTGCGATTTCTGTAAGCGTTTTGGGTGTATGATAAACACTGTAAACAATATTGAGGTTTAGCTTGTTGCCCAAATAATGCTCGGTACCGCCGTTGCTGCCGGGATTTCCGCTGTGACTAAATCCTATTGCTTCGATCGGCTTAATACCAAGCTTTCCAATTTTTCTTTCCATAATAAAACCTTCCTTTAGATCGTTTTTGGCTTTGTTAAGATGCCATTTTATCGTACCCTCGGGTATTCCCATTTCTTTGGTGATGGTAGAAATGGTTTTGTTTTCGTAATAAAATGAATAAACGATTTTGCGGCGTGTTTGCGTTAAAAAAGCAATCTCTCGGCGAAGGAGATCAAGCTCTGAGTCGACTTCGTCATCCCAAACAGAGGTATCGTCCGGAAAATCCATGCCATCAATCGAAATACCTTCCCTTTTCTTTTTGGAAGACACAAATTTCGAGTAAACGTGCTCGGAAATTCGCCAGACATACCCATCAATGTTTACAATCTCTTTTGCAGAAAGCATAGATAAATAAACTTCGGCAACAATGTCGGAGCTCAGTTCTTCAGCCTCTTGATAAGAGAAGGCTTTTTTCATTGCAAAGCCGTAAATTTTGGGCAGATATTGAACGATCAATTCATCTGCTTGCTGTTTGTTCATTTTATCACCTCGGTACCGTTTGCCTATATAGTGGAAAGAAATTCAAAAAGGTTGGCGTTTTTTGAAAATATTATATCATATTTTTTTGAATTTGTCTACGGTATGATAAAAGGCCTTCACAAAATGAAAGCCTTTTTGCTTTTAATTTCTCTCTAAATCAATACTCACATATCCGCAAACGGCGTAGTGATCGGAGTAGTAGTATCCGCACTCGTTATCGTCGGGGATGAGATAGGACTGTTCGGGATCGGTCTTCATATTGGTAAAGATATAGTCGATCTGATCCTTGGGCGGTTCGATGCGACCAAAATTGTGGAAGGTGGCGCCTACGTGTTTGGTGGCATCCACTGTTCCGAGGCGTCCGTTGGTGGCAAGAATGGTCTTGATAACCGACGAATCCGGTGTGGAGTTGAAGTCCCCTGTGAGAACGTACGGAAACGGCGACTCGCTGATATCCTTGAGCATGAGTGCCGCCTCGACGATCTGCGCTGCGGTATCAGGGATATAGTCGAGGTGCACGTTGTAAAAGCTGAATGGCTTGTAGCAAGTGCGGTCGATCAGCTCGGCACAAACGAGAATGCGTGGGCAATCGCTCTGCCCCATTCCATGCAGGCGGCTTCCCGGGAGATTTTCCTCCAAAGAGAGCCAACGCTCGCGGAAGGTGTGGAGCAAAAAACGGCTCTTGCGGAACGCGATAGGGGTTCCCTCCCAAGAATAATTATCCTTGCGCCCGTGACCGAGAATAACGTATTCGGGGAATGTTTCAGAAAGAAAATCCTGCATTTCTTCATCGATCTCCTGAAAGCCGATGATATCGGGATTCTCGCGGCGAATGACCTCGGCAATCTTTGGGCGACGGTTGCGGAACCAATTATCACCATCAACCGGTGTGTTGATGCGCATATTAAAGGTCATTACTTTAATTGGAGTAGACATATTTGCATATACCTCCTAATGGTAAGAATGAGACTCCAAAAGGAGTCTCATTCATTGTTGCTATAATTTTGCGGAATTATTCTGCAGTCTCTTCTGCGGGAGCCTCTTCGGCTACTGCTTCCTCAGCTGCTGCTTCTTCAGCTACATAATCCTCGGGCATAGCCTCTGCTGCCTCTGCTGCTTCCTCAAGGAGAGCGCGGATGGAAAGGCTTACCTTCTTCTTCTCGTCATCGATCTCGATGATGCGAGCGTCAACTACCTGACCGATCTCCAAGAGATCTGCAGGCTTTGCAATTCTCTGCATAGCGATCTGGGAGATGTGAATGAGACCGTCAACGTCGTCAACGATTTCTGCAAATGCGCCGAAAGGCATCATGTTAACGATCTTAACAGATGCGATGTCGCCTACTGCATACTGAGACTTGAAGATGTTCCAAGGATTGCTCTCTTCAGTCTTGTAGCCGAGGGAGATTCTCTTCTTTTCGGGATCGAAGCTCTTTACGAATACGTCGAGCTCATCGCCAACAGAAACAACTTCTGCAGGGTTCTTAATGCGCTTCCAAGACAACTCGGTTACGTGTACCATACCGTCAACGCCGCCAAGATCTACAAATGCGCCAAAGCTGGTCAGGCTCTTAACAGTGCCGTGATAAGCCTTGCCTACCTCAATGTTTGCCCAGAATTCAGCCTCTTGTGCACGACGCTCTTCGCGTTGAACGAGACGGATGGAGCCGATTGCCTTCTTAGGAGCCTTGATTTCGATAACCTTGAAGGATACAGTGTTGCCAACGATGGTGGAAAGCTCCTCATCCTTCGGAACACCGGTTTGGGATGCGGGGACGAAGATGCGGTTAGCATTGTGAATAATAACAACGCCGCCACGAACAGCCTCGGTTACCTTGCCCTCGAGAACGGTCTTGTTCTCGCAAGCATCAACTACGCTCTGCCAATTCTTATCGGCATCAACTCTCTTCTTGGAGAGCTCTGCAACGCCTTCGATGTCGCTGACACGAATGACGAAGCCTTCGACTTGGTCGCCGTTTTTAAAGTTCTCGGTCAGCTTGTAAGCGGGATCGTCAGTGATCTGTTCCGCTTTTATGTAGCCGGTTACGCCCGCACTGAGGTCCAACTGAAGCTCAGCATCGGAAACGTGAGTAACTGTTCCGGTAACGACATCTCCTGTATTTAAAGTTAAGCATTGCGCTTCGAGCATTTCTTCGAAATTTTCTTTGATAATTTCGCTCATGGTTTTATATACCTCCTGTATTTCCTCGCTTGGTGTCGATGCACCTGCGACGATTCCAATGTGAAGTGATGTGGTAAAGCAAGATACATCCAACTCGGATGCTGCCCCGATCCACACCGTGTTGCCGCATCTCTCGCGGCAAATTTGATAAAGCTTTTGGGTGTTGGCACTCTGTCTGCCACCCACCACCACGATGCCATCGCACCGTGCTGCAAGCTCCCGCGCGCGGCTTTGCCGCTCTTCGGTCACACTGCATATTGTACCAAAAATTTTGGCATTTGTATATAGTTTTTTAAGAATCTTTTCAGTTTTGTTCCATTTGCACAAATTTTGCGTCGTTTGAGCTGCCAAAATGGGAATTTTGCCGTCGTTTTTTTGCTCTTTTCGCTGCAAAAGTATCGTTTCAATCTCCTCGGGGGAGTTGCAAACGTATTTTTCGCCATCGACTCGGCTCATCACACCCTTGACCTCGGGATGATTTTCATCTCCTAAAAAGACAAAAAATTCCTTGTTTGGATCACATTCCTCGGCGATACAATGAATCTTTTTGACAAAGGGACAAGTACAATCGAGAAGAGTAAAATAAGGATTGTTTTCGGCAATCTCTTGCAAGCGTTTTTCGGTATTCTGTGGAATACCGTGAGCACGGATGATAAGAACAAAGGGGTGATTTGGGGATGCTTCCTCTGCCCTCTTTTGTGCTTCCTCTTCGCTCAAAGCCATAATGCCGCGTGCCTGCAAAGATTGCACGTAAGCTTCATTATGAATAATGGGGCCAAGAGTAGCAATGGTGGCATTAGGGGTAGCTTCGCGCATTGCCTTTTCAAGAGCTTCAACCGCTCTCCTGACACCAAAGCAAAAACCTGCATGGGGAGCGATCTCAACAGTACGACCGCGCATCATATTTCGGTCTTTTCCTTAATCAGTTTAATGATCGCAGCAGTGCACTCATCGGGTGTCATCCAAGAATTATCAAACAGAATAGCGTCCTCGGCGGCAACTGCAGGAGCTACTGCACGGGTGCTGTCGTTGCGGTCACGCTCGATCATATCGGCAAGGACTTCCTCATAAGTGACCTCAATTCCCTTTGCAAGCAGCTCGTCGCGACGACGCGTTGCACGGCATTCATCCGAAGCAGTCAAAAAAATCTTGACGTTGGCATTCGGCAAAATGACTGTACCGATATCGCGACCGTCCATAATAACGCTGTTCTCACGCGCGATTTTGCGTTGTGTTTCCAAAAGGAATGCGCGCACTGCGGGAATGGCAGACACGGCGGATGCATACATAGACATTTCGGGTGTGCGGATGCGGTCACCGAGATCTTCTCCATTGAGGCAGACGATCTGACGTCCGTTTTCGTATTTGAGCTCAACCGAAATTTCGGGCAGAAGCGCCGCAACACCTTCGGGATCTTTAGGATCAACGTCGCGCGAGCGCACGAAATAGCCGATGGTGCGATAGAGCGCGCCCGTATCTACATATATAATGCCCAACTCGCGGGCGACGGCCTTTGCAACCGTTGATTTACCGGCTCCGCTGGGACCGTCAATAGCAATTTGAATCATACTGCTTTTTCCTTTTTTTAATAGATTTTATCCCCACGCAGCAGAACTACCTGCTACGGTGGCGGTGGAAAATGCGATTTGCAGATTGAAACCGCCCGTATAAGCGTCAACATCCAAAACCTCACCTGCAAAGTAGAGTCCTTCTACAAGCTTGGATTGCATTGTTTTTGGGTCTACTTCCTTAACACTAACACCACCGCGTGTGACAATGGCTTCTTCGATAGGCCTAAATCCAACAAGCTTGATGTGAATACCCTTGAGTACTTGCACCATTTTTTCACGCTCCTCGCGTGTGATGGAGTTGACCTTTTTGCGCGGATCAATGCCGCAAAGTCCAATATACGGCGCAATCATCTTTTGCGGAAGGAGATCATCCAGCGCATTGATAAGGTCTCGGTTTTGATATTTGGAAAAATCCGAAAGGATGCGAGCATCCAAGGTTTTTTCGTCAAGTGCCGGCTTGAGATCGATAACCGCCTCGTATTTACCGGGGGTAATATCGGACAGATGCGCCGATGCCGAAAGCACCAAAGGCCCTGTCAGCCCGTAATGCGTAAAGAGCATTTCGCCAAAGTCCTCATAAACAGTTTTGCCCGATTGTACCATTTTTATAGAAAGTGAAACATTTTTGAGCGAAAGTCCTTGCAAGGACGCGCAAAGCTTTCCCTCTGCCACAATCGGAACCAGTGAAGGATGAAGTGGTGTAACAGTATGCCCTGCCTCGGTGGCAAAGCGATATCCGTCACCGTCCGAGCCTGTCATCGAATAGGAACGACCACCTGTACACACGATAACGGCGTCAAAGCTTTCCTCACTGTCTCCGTATCGTAAACCGCTAATGTGTCCATCCTCGATGATAAGTCCGCGCACGCGGCGATGGATAATTTCAACGCCTGCTTCGCGGCACCGTTTCTCCATAGCCGAAACGATATCAGCGGCACGGTCGGAGATCGGGAAAACACGCTTTCCGCGTTCGGTCTTCAGGGGAACGCCTGCCGATTCAAAAAATGACATTGTATCAGCCGTAGAAAAGCGGGAGAGCGATGCATATAAAAATCTTGGATTTGTGGGTACATTGGTAAGAAACTCGTTGTTATCACAGTTATTTGTAACGTTACAACGCCCTTTGCCTGTAATGCGGAGTTTTTTGCCCACGCGGTCATTGCGCTCAAAAAGTGTAACGCTGGCGCCTGCTTCGGCAGCGGTTATGGCAGCCATCATTCCGGCCGCGCCCGCGCCGATCACGGCTATGCGACGCACGTCAGTTTCCTTTTTTGTCATAGACGTCATAGCGATCCCATACCTCTTCCAAAATGCGCAAACGTTCACTAACCTCTGCCTCGCGCTCACGCGCAACAGCTACTACAAGTGCATTGATGATGCTCAAAGGGGCTACTAAGGAATCCATAAAGGACGCCATATCACTGTAAGCCAAAAGAAGCTGGTCTGCCTCGGCCGCAATGGGAGAGAATTTACTATCGGTTAGTGCAATGATATCGGCGCCTCTTCCCTTTGCATACTCCACCGCATTGATGATGCGGCTGGAATAACGCGGAAAGCTGATGGCGATCATAACATCGCCTTTGCCAACTTGCATAATTTGCTCGAACATTTCACTGCCCGAGGTGGTTTGCACCAAACGAACATTATCAAAGATCATACGCAAGCTATGGCTCAAAAAACCTGCAAGCGTTGAAGAAGAGCGCACGCCGATAATGTAGATATTTTTTGCTTCCACAATATTTTTCACTGCAGCTGCAAAGGACTCGTGATCGATCTCGGCGGCAGTCTGTCTGATCTTTTCAATATCAGAAGCGAGTACCTTTTCCGGCACATCGTCCTCACCAATAAGACTATTGGTAATTTCCATACGTTGAAAAGAAGTCAAATGGCTGCGAATGAGCTTTTTGAGTGCGCGTTGCAGCTCGGGATAACCCTCATAGCCAAGCTCGTTAGCAAAACGTACCACTGTGGACTCGGAAACGCCAACAATTGTGCCAAGTCTTGATGCGGTATAATACGCAGCCTTATCGTAATGCTCTAAAATATACGCAGCAATCAATCTTTGACCTTTGGAAAAAGAAGGCATGCCTTCCTCTATCATTTTGAGCAAGTCCCCGTTGTGCACAGTTGTTTACGCTCCTTCCCTCAAATCTTTGCAATATCCATATAATTATAACTCAAAAAGACAAAATTGTCAACCAAAAAAACAAAAATAACGAAATATTTTTTTAATTTTTGGTTATATTTTTTTCTTTCCATTCATTGACAAGACTGCGATATTGTGATATAATATCCTCATAAAAATAAGGTCTGTCAACCGATGCAATCCAGCGGCGGCTTAGGCGACTTAGAACAAAGGGGTACGGATTTATGAAAAAAATCTACACTGGTAAAACAAAGGACGTTTATGCACTTGACAACGGTAACGTAATGCTGAAATTTAAAGACGACTGCACCGGCAAGGACGGTGTATTCGATCCCGGTGAAAACACTGTTGGACTGACTATTGACGGAATTGGCAAGGCAAACCTGCAAACCTCGGTTTATTATTTTGAGCTTTGCAAAAATGCCGGCATCAAAACCCACTACGTAGGTGCTGATGTCGAAAATGCTACAATGGAGGTTCTTCCCGCCACTGTTTTCGGTCACGGACTTGAGGTTATCTGCCGCTTGGTTGCAACCGGTAGCTTTATTCGTAGATACGGTGAATATATTGAAAACGGTACCCGCCTTGAGGGTGGCTACGTGGAATGCACCTTCAAGAACGACGAAAAAGGCGATCCGCTCGTAACCGCTGAAGGTCTTGCAGCTCTTGGCATTATGGATATGAAGATGTTTGAGAGCATGAAGGAGCAGACCCTCAAGATCACCAAAATCGTTGCCGATGATCTCAAAGCCATCGGTCTTGATTTGTGGGATATCAAATTCGAATTCGGTTACAACAACGGCGAAGTTATCCTCATTGACGAGATCGCTTCGGGCAATATGCGCGTTTACAAGGGTGACACCATTGTTGATCCTGTTGAATTGACAAAACTCATCCTGAACAGATAATAGATTTCAAAAAAACTCTCTGCAAACTTTGCAGAGAGTTTTTTATTCGCTTACGGTGCTTGAAATTCAATGATAGCGCAATAGAGCGTTTTGAACTGCTCATAGGTTTCTGTTTTTGAAGATGCACCCATAATATATGGATAAGTTAGCACGATCAGCGTATCGGCAGGCAGCACCTGCAAAGCCTCGTAATACTGATAAATTGCAGTATCGCCGAGTCGAATGGCATATTCGTCATACGCTCCCGTGGGAGTTGTTCCAAAGGTTTCGGTTAGCGGAACTGCTCGCTCTGCCATATGTTGTGCTTCATATACCGATGTATTGACCAACCAAATGGAACAGTCTCCTGTCATCATATAGGAGCTGAGAGTTTCTAAATTTTCGGTATTTTTGCCCTTTGCCATATTAAACCCTGCTCCGTCGAAATCGCCCGTGTCCGGATCGGTATAAAGTGCACGTAACTCGTCCTCGGTATAAAACGGATAAGAGGTTATACCAACAACCGGTGATTCTTCCCCAAAGGCGCTTTTTGAGACATCATTGAACAACTGTTCAATTGATTGCTGCTCCTCACGCGTGATCGTATGAGAACCGCCAAAGGTGATGTATACGTCCCTGCTCGGCGTGGTAGTGCATTGCACCAAACAAACGACAACAACCAATAAAGCAAACGCGCACAAAAGAATGGTCCATTTATAATGGTACCATAAATTTTCAAGCCACAAAAAGACAGGATGGCGGATAGCGATCTCTTCGCCCGAGAGTTTTTCTTCTCTCTCGATTGGTTCTTTTTTTGCCATTTTTCTCCTCCTTAAAAAACGCGAGGTGTTGCGCTGTTCTGTCAACACCTCGCTGCTATTGCCGAGGCTTACTTTCTGGAAACCTCAATGATCTTCATAGAAATGCTACCGTTGGGAACCTCAACAGTGATCTCATCACCGGCTTTTTTGCCGATAAGTGCCGCACCGATGGGAGATTGGTCGGAAATCTTCCCTTCAGCAGGATTGGCTTCGTTAGAACCAACCAAAGCATAGGTAAACTCTGCGTTTGCGTTCTTGTTAAGAAGTTTAACAGTGGAACCCAAACTGATAACACTGCTATCGATATTGGATTCGTCGAGAATGACCGCATTTTCAATCAATTCTTCTAATTCTTTAATACGTGCTTCGTTTTTCGCTTGGTCGTTTCTTGCGGCATCGTATTCAGCATTCTCGGAAAGGTCACCAAAGCCACGTGCGGTAGCAATGTCATTTTTGATTTTTTCACGCTCTTCGTGTGTGCGGCGATAGAGTTCATCTACCAATTCCTGATAACCTTGTTGTGTATAAAGCGTTTGTTTTCCCTTAGCCATAATATTCAATCTCCTTATAGTATATAAAAGTGACAGTTAGTATTATTTCTTAACAGCCTGAATGGCCTTTTGCAGTTGATTATCCAAATTTTCGGGTAGCAGATAGAAGTGGTATGCCTTTGCTTCCTCTGTGAGTGCAACCTCATACCCTTCGGTTGGAGCGATTCCAATATCGTGATACGTGATGCCACACTCGGTGACGTACGCGTGTGTTGTCATTTTAACGTAGCCGTCGTAAAGACCGCCGGTTAAAAGTGCCAAACTGTAATAGCGTTGCATAATTCCTTTGCCAAAGGTGGTTTCACCGACGATCGAAACATTTTTGTGGTCACGCAAACTCGCGGTAAACACTTCAGCTGCACTTGCGGTGCTACCGTTGCAAAGAACCACCATATCAAGATCGGCAAACATTCCTACTTCATTTTCTGCCACATACGTGCCGGCACCTGCATAACAAATGGGTTGAACACGATTTCCTTTATTATCGATTGCGGCTATAATCAAGTCACCCTTGTTTAACAAATACGACAAAACGGCAGTAATGGAATTCAAATCTCCGCCGGGGTTGTTGCGCACGTCAAAGATAAATTTATCTACGCCTTGGGCTTGCAATGCCTTGACAGCGGCTTTAAATTGTACAGGAGTTTGCAGATCAAACTCCGAAATATATACGACACCGACATTTGCATCGGTTTTGGATACGCGATAACTAACCGACTCTTTGGTATAAGTGTTGCGAACAATAGCAACTTCAAGGGTAGTATAGCCGCCGTTTCCGTCAGTGCGGAACGCAAGTAGCTTGACAGTGCTTCCTACCTCACCGCGAATGGCATTTAGCGCGGGCGTGTAACCGCCCAATTCTGTAACACTTTTATACTTACCATCAATTTCGATGGCATAAATGTGATCTCCCACATGCAAGCCGCTGACATCGGCAGGAGCATTTTTAAAAATTGTGATAATATTGAACGTCAAAAAATCTTGCTCATTAATCGTCAACTTATCGTTAACCACACTGACACCGATGCCAACACCCGCACCTGCATTGTCACTGCTGAGCATGGCATATTCTTCCTCGGTGTAATACGCGGCATAATTGTCGCCCGTAGCATAAGCATACGCGCGCAATACTTCATCAAGCATCTGTTCTGTATTGAATTGATTGGAATAATACGAATATTCTTCCAACAATCCTGCCAAAATTTCCAGCTTGCCAAAGTCATCGTTTTCAAAAGCATCTTTCAGATTATCAATTGTTTGCTGTTGTTGCTGAATAATTGCAGAATCCTGTGCCCTGACCCATTTGGACGTCAGGTGAAAGGTGAACAGCATTGTACCCACAATGGTTACGCACAAAAGTACCAAAAGTACGCTAACGGGACAACGCCACTCCGGCTTTTTACCCCTTTGAGGTGGTTTGGAAGATTCCATCCAGGTAAAATCGCTGTAATTGTTATAATCCATTCTTGTTTCCCTTCAAATCATAAATCAGATATTACTTCGCGGTCTTGTATAGATATCGTATTTTATGGATGTTTTTTGACGCTTATGCGTACATATAACAGTGTGGAAGCGAAATGCCGGATTTTCTCCTGCATTTCGCTTTTTCTAACTTTTTGGCGCAATGCCGCTAAGCAATTCTTAAAACTTGATGGGCTTGGAATTGAGATATTTTTTAACCATCAGTGCTACCTTAAACGTGATAGCATGCTCGAATTCGCGCAAATCAAGACCTGTCATCTTGCGAATCTTATCGAGGCGGTAAACCAGCGTATTGCGGTGTACAAAGAGCTTACGCGAGGTCTCGGAAACGTTGAGATTGTTCTCGAAGAATGCCTGAATTGTTTGCAGGGTTTCGCGGTCCAGAGACTCAAGACTACCGCGCTTGAATACCTCTTGCAAGAACATTTCGCAAAGTGTTGTGGGCAACTGATAAATCAAACGGCCAATGCCGAGATTCTCATAGCTGATGATATTCTTTTCGTTCTCAAATACCTTGCCAACCTCAAGGGCAACCTGTGCTTCCTTATAAGCACGGGCAAGATCCTTGATATTCTCTACAACCGAGGAGATACCGATGGCAACCTGCGTATAGAACTCTGCAGAAAGCGTATCGGCAATATTGGTAGCGATTTTTTCAAAGTCCTTATTCTCTGTTCCGGGTTTAACATCCTTTACCAAAACGATATCGTGCTCACCAACGCTGATAACATAGTCCTTTGCTCTTTCGGGGAACATATTTTGCAGCATTTCAAAAGGAAGCATATCGGTCTTACCCAAAAACTTAATCAAAAAGATAACACGCGACTCATTAGTATTAAAGTGCAATTCCTTGGATTTGATGTAAATATCACTGGGGAGAATGTTATCCAAAATGATATTCTTGATGAAAGAGCCTTTATCGTACTTTTCATCGTAGAGGTTTTTGATATTGCCTAAAGAAATAGCCAAAAGCTTGGACATCTTCTCTGCCATCTTATCTTCGCCTTCAACAAACACGATATAATCGGTTTTGGGTCCGTTTGTCATCGGGCGGTAGGTATAGCCACCGCTGGTGATAACATCGCTGGAATAGCTGAGCTCATCGCGCACGCCCTGACGGATCTCACCGATTTTAACAAGTTCCGAACAGGAAATGATAACACCGTTTTCATCAACAACGCCGATAACGCGATCGATCGCATCTTTCATTTGGTGAATAACACCTTGAAACAACCTATTTGACATAAATTTTGATCTCCTCTTTTGTTTTTGAGAATAGGCTTCGTACAAAACTACCTATATTCTACACTATTTTTTGTCATTTTTCAATAGGTTTTTGAATATTTCTTATAAAAATTTTTATTTTTTTTGGGCAGAGTGTATAGCACATCAAAAAACAGCCCCAAAAAGTGGCTGTTTTTCGTCAAATCAACCACGATTTTGGGACTTTTGCATATCAATTTTGCATTTCAAGGGCATAAACAAGACAAGCGAGCGCAAAACCCGATGCGGTTTCGGTGCGTAAAATACGCTTGCCGAGTCCTACGGGCAGAATGCCCATAGAGCAAATTTTTTCGGCTTCCGCCAGCGAGAAGCCGCCTTCACTGCCGATGATAACGGCAACGGTCGGATTTTTCTTGTCGGTTTTCGCAATGGCTTTTTGGAGTGCTTTGGGAAGCGGCTCGGTGCCGTCTCCCTCATAGCAGAACAGTGCGATATCTGCCTCGGACGCGCGGCGGCACATTTCGGCAAAAGAGATGGTAGGGTTGATTGTAGGAACTATACCGCGACCGCTCTGCTTTGCTGCCTCAAGCGCTATGCGCTGACGGCGCTCGACCTTTTTGGCTTCATTTTCACCTTTGGCACGAACAATGCAACGTTCGCTTTCAAAGGTCGTGATTTCGGATGCGCCGCATTCAACTGCCTTTTGAATGACACTGTCGAGCTTATCTCCCTTGGGAAGCGCTTGGAAAACGTGCGCATAATAAGGCGGCTCGGTGTCACTCTTTCGCGTTGTAAGAACTTTGGCAAGAACACTATCGGGCAAAAAGTCTGTCAGCTCGCACTCGTATTCATTTTTTTGCATATCACACACGGTGATACATTCTCCTGCCGCCATACGGAGCGAGCGTGAGATATGATGTGCATCATCGCCCAAAAGCGTTACAACACCATCTTCAATTTGGTTGGCACGAATAAAAAATCTTGGCATAGTCTTCTTCTCCAATTATTGTATATCGATAAAGCGAGCATAAATAGCCGGGCGAGAAGCACTTTCTCCAGCTTCAATTTCCCCTGCTACTTCACCCCAAATGGTAATTTTATCTCCAATTGCCAACCGTTCTTGATTTTCTTGACGATAGTCTACTACGAAGAACTCCAAAGTTCTCTCTCCTTGCTCTATGTGGCAAAGATAAACGTTTGTCTCCATATAGACAACGTCGGGGGTATAGTAATACGTGCTTGAAAACTCAACCACTGTCAAATCCATGCAAACGTATTCCCCTACATTTTGATTACTATTGCGATAGAGTACTTCGGTATCAGGCTTGGTACAGGATGCACGATAGTCCTCATCGGTCAATTCAAGATTGATTGGAATTTCACGCATATGCAATTCATCTGTGATTGCCGCAACAATACCAAAAACTGCCATACAAAGATAAGGCAAAACAACAAGGATAGTGACAATAATCTTCCAATGCGTTTTCCAAACACTGCTCCAAGTAAGAATTAAGCCAACGATGGGTTGAACAATCAGCATCAGCACAACGAACCACACCGTGTGATACCACGGCACGAATTGCACGCGTCCGTTTCCGGACGGGCGGTGGTGTCTCTTTTGCTTTATTTGTTTGCGATTGCCTGCTCGAAACTCTTCGGGACACTCTTTGCCACAAAGAGGACAATTGGAATCAGCAAAGAAGGTCTCACAATCGGGACATTTATTCAATTCCGGAAAATCGCGTTCGCGATCCTCTGCAAAAAATCCAAGATCTGCTCCCATTTTGTCTCTCCTTTTCATCATTTTGTTATATATATCATTATACACTATTTTTCAAGTTTGTCAAGAGGATTTCCTCTAGGTATAATATTTTCTAAATATTATAGATTGAAATTATGAACAAATCGTAACCTTTTGGAAATTCTCTTGAAATGCACAGTTCGAATGTGTATAATATATAATGGGTGATAAGGTTGCTTATTTGCCTACATCTTGTATTTTAATAAATTTTACATAAAAAAAGGAGCAAAACTATGACCAATAACAAGTATGTTCTTGATTGGATCAATTCCATGGCCGAAATGGTTGGCCCAAAGGAAATCGTTTGGATCGACGGTAGCGAAGAGCAGACCGAGGCTCTGCGTGCCGAGGCTTGCCGCACCGGTGAGCTTGAAGCTTTGAACCCCGACGTTTACCCCAACTGCTATCTCCACCGCACCGCTATCAACGACGTAGCACGTGTAGAGCACAGAACCTTTATTTGCACCTCCAAGAAAGAGGATGCAGGTAACATCAACAACTGGATGGACCCCAAGGAATGCTACGAAAAGCTTTCCAAACTCTATAAGAATTCTTACAATGGCAAAACTATGTACGTTATTCCCTACTCCATGGGCGTAGTTGGTTCTGACTTTGCAAAGATCGGTATTGAATTGACCGACTCTATTTACGTTGTTCTCAACATGATCATTATGACTCGTGTTGGCAAGAACGTTATCGAAGCGCTCGGCGATTCCCCCGAGTTCATCAAGGGTCTGCACGCTGTTGCTGACTGCGACGAGGAGCAACGTTACATTTGCCACTTCCCCGAGGATAACACCATTTGGTCCGTTAACTCCGGCTACGGCGGAAACGTTCTGCTTGGCAAGAAGTGCTTCGCACTCCGTATCGCATCTTACCTGGGCCGTAAGGAAGGCTGGATGGCTGAGCACATGCTCATCCTCGGTCTTGAAAATCCTCAGGGCGAGATCAAGTATATCTCCGCGGCATTCCCCTCTGCTTGCGGTAAGACCAACCTTGCAATGCTCATTCCCCCGGAAATCTACAAGAAGGCCGGCTACAAGGTTTGGACCGTTGGTGATGACATCGCTTGGATCCGCGTAGGCGAAGATGGCAGACTCTATGCTATCAACCCCGAGAACGGCTTCTTTGGCGTTGCTCCCGGTACCAACGAGCACTCCAACTACAACGCTCTTATGACCACCAAGAAGAACTGCATCTTCACCAACGTTTGCCACAATCTTGATGACAACACCGTTTGGTGGGAAGGTCTTGACAACAATCCTCCCAAGAATGCTTTGAACTGGAAGGGCGAAAAGTGGGATTACACCAAGTACGACAAGGCAGACAAGGTCAACACCTCCGGTGCTCACCCCAACTCCCGCTTTACAGCAATGGCAACCAACTGTCCTTGCATCTCCTCCGAGTTCAATAGCCTGAAGGGCGTTCCGCTCTCTGCTATCATCTTCGGCGGCAGACGTGCTAAGACCGCTCCCCTGGTTTACGAATCTCGCAACTGGCAGAACGGTACTTTCGTAGGCTCTATTATGGCTTCCGAGACCACCGCAGCTGCTGCAGGTGCTGTTGGCGTAGTTCGCCGCGACCCCATGGCTATGCGTCCTTTCGTAGGCTATGATATGGGTGACTACTTCCAACACTGGCTCAACATGGGCAAAAAGATTCCCAACGCTCCCAAGATCTTCCACGTTAACTGGTTCCGCACCGACGCTGAAGGTCACTTCATTTGGCCCGGCTTTGGCGACAATATGAGAGTTCTGATGTGGATCCTCGACCGTTGCGACGGTAAGGTTGACGCAGTTGAAACACCTATCGGCTTTGTTCCCAAGGCTGAAGACATCAACATTGAAGGACTTGAGGACGTTACCGTTGACACCATCCGTGAGCTGCTCACCATCGACAACGAGAGCTGGCTCGAGGACGTTGAGAACATCAAGGCGTTCTACAAGCAGGTTGGCGATCGCGTTCCCGCAGAGCTTTACGACGAGCTTGCAATTCT
>SVQS01000175.1 GCA_015065205.1 Oscillospiraceae bacterium | reverse complement strand
TTGCCGCAGGACATCTGCCCGGAACATTTCAGTTGCTTGGGAACTCCCCCCTAATTATTGCAAGATGTTTCTTGCTCAATGGTGCGTTTGGCTTGCTGTTTGGTCGTCTCTATCGCAAACACGGTCTGCGTTATTCAATGCTCGCACACGGTGGATGTCATATCGTATCCAAGCTGATTTGGATTTTATTCATTTGATCTTCATATTATAAAGGAGGACATACTGTGGGAATACAAAATACTATCAAAGCCTTGTCCGATCCCATTCGTCGTGAAATTTTGGAGATGCTAAAGACAGGTCGTATGGCGGCAGGGGAGATTTCGGAAAAATTCCCCGTCAGCGGCGCGGCAATCTCAAAGCACCTTTCGGTTTTGCGTGATGCGGATTTGATAAGAGACACTCGAGAAGGGAAATTTATTTATTACGAATTGAACACTTCCGTTTTGGAAGAAGTGATGCTGTGGATCAGCGGATTGAAAGGAGAAAAACATGATTAAGAAGAATTTAAAGGTTTTGATTATCACATCGATTATTATCTTATTGCCTATGGTGGCGGGACTCGTTTTGTGGAATCGGTTGCCCGAACAGATTCCGTTCCATTGGAACGCGGCGGGCGAGGTTGACGGTTGGGCATCCAAAGGTGTGGCGGTGTTTGTTCCTTCCGCTGCAATGCTGGCGCTGCAATGGCTGTGTGTGCTTGTCACATCCACAGACCCCAAAAAGCAGAACCATCCCAAGAAGGTGGTGCATTTGGTTTTTTGGCTGATTCCTTTGATCACTGTTTTTATTTCAGCTCTTATGTATGCTACTGCATTGGGCGGAAGCGTGCGTGTTGAGATGCTGATGCCCATCCTTCTTGGCTTGGTGTTTATTGCCATTGGCAATTACATGCCCAAGTGCAAGCAAAACTACACCATTGGTATCAAAATTCCGTGGACACTTGCCAGTGAAGAAAATTGGAACAAGACTCACCGCCTTGCAGGTTGGGTATGGGTTGGCGGCGGTGTTGTGATGATGTTGGCAGGGTTTTTTGGTCTGTTTTGGATCATTATGGGCGCTACCGCGATCATGGTTCTGATTCCGCTTATCTATTCCTTTGTTCTGCATAGAAAAGGTATTTGATTCAACAAGAAAACGCGCCCCCGTTCTTAAACAGAACGGGGGCGCGTTTTATGTTTATCCCCAAACCTTTGGCTGATAACGAATCTCATTTACAGAGTAAACGGTTACAAACGCTTTGGGATCGGTTTTGCGAACGAATTCCATCAGTTTACGGTATTCGTGTTTATCTACAATGGTAACAACTTCTCTTTCGGGGGTATTATTGTAAGCACCTATGACGTTGTAAAGAGTTGCACCGCTATGCATATTGTGCAGGATGTAATCTACAATTTCATCGAGCTTTGGGGAGATAATGCAAACGCGGCGTTTGATGTTGAGATTGAAGATAAAGTTATCAACAATGATACCGCCAAAATAAGTTCCCAGCACACTTAAAATAACAAGTTTGGTATCGTAGTTGCAGAAATAGGATGACAATGCCACTACAGTGCCGGCAAGTGCACCGGCTTTGCCAAGCTCCAATTTTAAGTATTTGTTCAGTATTTTTGCCACAATATCCAGTCCGCCCGAAGAGGCGTTGCGGGAGAACAAAATCGCCATACCCAAGCTTACAATGAGCAGGTGGCAGAGCACGTCCAATACGGGGTCTTGCGTAAGCGATTGAAAATTTGGAAAAGCAAATTCCCAAATTCCTATAAACACGGGGATTATAATAGAGGTATATACAGTTTTCGCACCGAATTCGGGGCCGATAAGTATAAATCCAACCACTAAAAGGAATACGTTTATGAAAAGGTTGATTACGGATATCGGCAATGGGATAAAGGAGGCAAGCACCATTGCAAGTGCCGAGGCACTACCGATCGCCACCTTGCTCGGTAGCATAAAGAGAAATATTGTGGAGGCAACTATAGCGGCTCCAAGTGTAATGAGGATGAACTCTTTTAGGGTGTTTATAAAATTTTGCTTTTGCCAAAGATTCTGTTTTGTCACGGAAGTATACCTCTTTGCTTTAATTTCTTCTTGAACACTTCTCGGCATCAATAGCGAGCACGAGCATTAAAATACAAACAGCGTGATTGGGGTTGCGGACGTCGATGACGTAGGTGTCTGTCCAGTTGAAGAGCTCCTTTGTGATATTGGCAATGCTTCGACCGGTCTGATCCAAAATGCGGTAATCCCACTCAAACCAATCGCCGTCCACCTGCCAGCCGTTGCAGTCGATAGCAAAGCGTGGCTTGAAGAAGGAAATCTCCTTGTGAATAGAACCCACGTAGCGACCGTCGAGGTACATTTCAAACTGTGGCAGCCATGTCAGCACCCGTTCTTTAATTGTACCGATCTCGCGCCCACGTGCATCATAGATGCGCAAGAGATGTCCCCAAGCGAGTTCACCGCGAACGGTGTAGACGACGTTGCCTGCCTCATCGTAGATGTCGTAGCTGTCAAACCAAGAGAACATACGTTGTTTGAATAACAGTTTCATACTTGTCTCCTTTGTCAATACGCGGTGGAAATCAATACTGTTCCGTCGCCTGTTAGGGTGAGGTGATCAAGGCTTGCTGGCAACAGTATACTGTTGCCGCGGCGGAAAGGATAGGACACGCCGTCACACTCGATTGTGCCCTCCCCGTCAATAACGAGCAAGTGACGCAAATAACCGTTTTGGAACAACGTGTGTGTATCTTTGCTCAAAGCGAGCTTTTCTACGCGGAAATAGTCGCAATCGGCAAGGATCGTATCGCGCGATGCGGGAAGTTCGCGAGAATAACGAATGGCGTCGATTTCGTTTGCATCAAAGGGGCGAATGACGTCACACGCCTTATCGATATGTAGCTCCCGCAAAGAGCCGTCAGCCTGACGGCGGTCATAGTCGTAAACGCGATAGGTCAGGTCGCAATTCTGTTGAATTTCGGCAATCAGAATACCTTTTCCGATGGCGTGCGGAAGTCCTGCGGGGATGAAATAGGTCTCGCCCGCGCGCACCTTCTGCGCCTTTAGGACAGACATCAAGCGTCCCTCGTGTAAAGCGGCACAAAAGGCGTCGTTGTCGATGCCGTCAGCAAGACCGCAAATGATCTCGGCATCCTCGTCGGCATCAACGATGTACCACATCTCGGTTTTTCCGCGGTCGTTTTCCATGCGCGCGGCGTATGAATCGTCGGGATGTACTTGAACAGAAAGGCGGTCGTCGGCATCGATAAATTTGATGAGCAAAGGGAATTCACCGTTTGTTAAGGATGAATTTCCCATCAATTCGTTGGGAAAGTCGTTCAAAAGTTCGCCCACGGACGTTCCTGCCAGAGTGCCATTTTGGATGATGCTCATTTCCTTTTTGCGAACTGTCAGCTCCCAGCTTTCGCCAACAGAACCGCCATCTGGCGCGCATTTATTCCATTCACGGGGCAGGCGTGTGCCGCCCCAAATGGGCGACTTTGTTACGCCCGAAAGAAAAAAAGGATACAGTTTTGTCATAGTTATTCCTTTTATCAAAGTTTTTTCAACTTAGCATAA
>SVQS01000174.1 GCA_015065205.1 Oscillospiraceae bacterium | reverse complement strand
CAAAGGAAAGGAGTGTGAAGTATAATGGCTTGGTATAATACAACAGGACCCCTTGCCGATACGGTCATCAGCTCGCGTGTTCGTCTTGCACGAAACATAAAGGGCTACCCATTTCCCTCTCGTCTTGATGCAAACCATGCAAATGAAATTATTGAAAAGATTTCAGCTCCCCTGGAAAGTGCAGGATTTCGACGCATCAATTTCTCGGACATTTCACCTATAATGGCAACCTCTTACGTTGAAAGGCACTACGTAAGCCCCGAGTTTGCAACCATAGAAACACCACATACGCTCCTTTTGCAGGAAACAAGCGGCACAGCTATTATGGTGTGCGAAGAGGACCATTTGCGTATTCAATCCATCCTTTCGGGACTCTCTCTGGAGGAAGCCTATAAAAACGCTTCGGCAATTGAAAAGCGCCTTGATGCCGACTTTGATTTTGCTTACAGCGACACACTCGGATACCTTACCCATTGCCCAACCAACCTTGGCACGGGTATGCGTGCATCGGTGATGATGTTCCTGCCCGCTCTTTCACGTGGTGGATATATTGCATCTCTTGCCGCGCAGCTTGCAAAGCTCGGACTTGCTATGCGCGGTCTCTTTGGCGAAGGTAGCGGCAGTGCGGGATGTATGTATCAGATCTCCAATCAGATCACGCTTGGAGTGAATGAGAGTGAGATTCTTGCAAAGCTGACAGAAGCAGTTCGTCAAATCAGCGAGAGCGAAACACAAGCAAGAAAGAATATTGGGGAGGATGCTCTTGACCGACTTACGGATAAGGTTGCACGAAGTGTGGGAATACTAAAATATGCTTATATGATAAGTACTGAAGAGTTTATTAAGCTATTTTGCGAGGTTCGTTTCGGCATTTCTTTAGGGCTTGCGGAAAACATCAGCTATGAGCAATTAGGCACACTTTTGGTAGAAGCAATGCCCGCAACACTTACACTTTCTTCCGAAAGCACGCCAAAAGGTGAGGCAGCCCGCGATAAGCTCCGTGCCGCTCGCATCAAAGCAGTACTCGATGCTGCAGGATGATAATCGTATAGAAAGGATATCAAATGAAAAACAGATTTACGCAAAAAGCGCAGAATGCACTCAATCTATCCCTGGGGAGTGCTTCGGATATGGGACACACCTACATTGGTTCGGAGCATCTGTTGCTCGGTCTTTGCCGTGAGGAAAGCGGTGTTGCCGCGCATTATCTGCAAAGTAGAGGTGTAGATACCGAAAAAGTCAAGGGAGCTATTATTCGCTTGGCGGGTGTAGGAGTTCCCTGTGAGGTCTCGGCAACCGATATGACACCGCGCACCAAAAGTATTATTCAAGCCTCTCTGTCTGAGGCGCAACGGTGCGGCCAGGAGCTCATAGGTACCGAGCATCTTCTCCTTTCCATTTTGCGTGAGCAGGATTCTGTAGCTGTGCGTATTCTGGAAAGCTTCGGCATTTCGGTAAGTGATCTTGCAAATGATCTTTCAGCATATATCGGTGCTTCCCCAACGATTGAAGGTACGATTTCCGCAAAAGAAAAAAGCGTCAAAAAGCAACGGAACAGTGTTCTCGGCTCTACACAAACGCTCAAAAGCTTTGCACGTGATCTGTGCGAGCTTGCCACAGCCGGCAAAATTGACCCTGTTATCGGGCGCGACAGTGAAACCGAGCGGCTCATTCAAATACTTTCAAGGCGGCAAAAGAACAATCCCTGCCTCATTGGTGAGCCGGGAGTTGGAAAAACCGCCGTTGTAGAAGGTCTTGCAAGTCGCATTGTTGCAGGTGACGTTCCCGAAAATCTGATCGACAAAAGCATTGTAACACTCGATATTGCCTCAATGATTGCGGGTGCAAAGTACCGTGGCGAATTTGAAGAACGCTTTAAGAACGTGATGGAAGAGGTTCGAAAAAACCCGAATATCATTCTTTTTATTGATGAAATTCACACCATCATCGGTGCCGGTGCGGCAGAGGGTGCCGTCGATGCCGCAAACATCATCAAGCCCGCATTGGCGCGCGGCGAATTACAGGTTATCGGTGCCACAACCATCTCCGAATATCGCAAGCATATCGAAAAGGATGCAGCACTCGAGCGACGCTTTCAATCGGTGACTGTAGGAGAACCTTCCGCCGAAGATGCCCTGAAAATTCTTGTCGGCTTGCGTGAAAAATATGAGACACATCATAAGCTCAAAATTTCGGACGAGGCACTTCGTGCGGCGGTGGAGCTTTCCATTCGCTATATTGCTGATCGCTATCTGCCCGACAAAGCAATTGACCTTATTGATGAGGCGGCTTCGCGCTTGCGAATACGGGCCCACACTTCCCCCGATGGCATCAAGGCAAAAGAGGAAGAATTGAAAGCGGTATGTCAAGAAAAAGAAGCCGCTATTCTCTCTCAAGAGTTTGAGAGTGCAGCTGCTCTGCGCGACCGTGAACAAGCCCTAAAAAAGGAAATCGAAGAGGAAAAATCCATTTGGCGCACCTCGCAAGATGCGATGGAGCTTTCGGTTAGCGAGAGCGATATCGCCGAGGTTGTGACGCAATGGACGGGGATTCCCGTACACAACCTACTCACCGAAGAAGAGGAACGCTTACTCCATTTAGAAGAGCATCTGCAGTCTCGCGTAGTTGGACAGACAGATGCTGTTCTGGCAGTAGCAAAGGCTATTCGGCGCGGTCGAATCGGGCTCAAAGACCCACGCAGGCCCATTGGCTCCTTCGTTTTTATGGGACCTACGGGGATCGGCAAAACCGAGCTCGCGCGTGCGCTTGCCGAGGTGATGTTTGGAAGTGAGAGTGCAATGATACGCTTGGATATGTCGGAATATATGGAGAAGCACAGCGTTTCCAAACTCATCGGTTCCCCTCCCGGCTACGTTGGCTTTGATGAGGGCGGACAGTTGACCGAGAAGATTCGTCGCAAACCATACTCGGTCGTTCTCTTTGATGAGATCGAAAAGGCGCATCCCGATGTATTCAACATCCTCTTGCAGGTGCTTGAGGACGGACACCTGACTGACTCGCAAGGGCGTCAGGTGGATTTTAGAAATACAGTCATCATCCTCACCTCAAACGTGGGAGCGGGTGAAATGTCGGCTGCAAAAACGCTTGGATTTGTCTCCGACTCACAAAAGAGCGAGGAAAACGAGCGCCGCGAGCGGATGATGCGTGCATTACGGTCGACGTTCCGCCCCGAGTTTCTCAACCGCATCGATGAGGTCATCATCTTCAATAGTCTATCGAAAGAAGATATTGCAGAAATTGCAAAACTGATGCTCGATGATGTAACAGAACGTTGTAAAAACATCGATATTTCCCTTTCCTTCTCGCCAAAGGTTGCAGAACTGCTTGCCGAAAAAGGCTTTGATGAGAGCTATGGAGCGCGCCCCCTGCGCCGCACCGTGATGCGACTGGTTGAGGATAAGCTTTCGACAGATCTGTTAGAGGGCAAATTCAAAGCTGGTGACAGCGTGGAGGCAGATGTGTTGAATGGAGAAATGACATTCCAAAAGAAGTAAAGATAAAAGACAGAGATTTTTATTGATATGCACCCCAAAAGCCTCTAACTTTTGGGGTGCATATCAATTCTCTATTCTTATTTTTTTATTTTTTTACAAAAAAGTCCACACAAGC
>SVQS01000173.1 GCA_015065205.1 Oscillospiraceae bacterium | reverse complement strand
ACGGTTTGGATCAGCGTGACTTTGACGGCTGGGTAACCTTGACCGAGCGTTTAGGCAATCAAATCCTTTTGGTGGGAGATGATCTATTTGTTACCAATGAAAAACGCCTTTGCGAAGGAATCCGCCGTGGTGCAGCAAACGCCATTCTCATCAAGCCCAACCAGATCGGTTCTCTGAGCGAAACCCTGCACGTGATTGCCGCCGCAAAGAATGCAGGCTACGGATATATCCCCTCTCACCGCAGTGGCGAAACCGAGGATACGACGCTTGCCGACCTTTCGGTTGCCGTGGGCGCACAGCTCATCAAAACCGGTGCTCCCTGCCGCAGTGAGCGTGTAGCAAAATACAATCGTCTTTTGCGAATCGAATCCTCACTTGGAACATCGGCGCGTTACGGATTTGACATCAAAACGCAAACGGCAAATAAGAAAAAGCCTGCGGTTGTGGGTTAAATATCCTCTAAAAAGCAGGAAAACTGCCAAAACTCCAGTTTTGGCAGTTTTTTGTTATGCTTTCTCCTTTTGTGCTTTCATCTTAGCTTCCGCCTGCTCAAAGGGATCGGGAATGATACATTCATCATCCTCTATCTTCAAAAATTCTTCAAGATTGCCAAGGAAAGAAATGCGCTCTGACATACCCGGAATCGATGCGTTGGCTTGCAGACGATAATGCGACTTCATAATGCAAGCATAGCGATTTTCGGCAAACACCAAATGCTCGAGGAGTGGAATATTGATAAGCCCCAAAACCTCTGCGGCGTGATAAGTGAGTTGAATGTCACTATCGGAAGGTACTGCTATTCCGTGCGGATGGTTGTGCGCGAGAACGGCACAAGAGGCTCTTTTGTGAATTGCTTTTTCCAGCATCAAGCGAGACGGCATTTCAGCACTGTTGATAGTTCCTGTTGTAAGAAGAACAGAATCGATCATTTCCATCCCGTTATTGAATAGGAAAAGATAGAGTTGTTCAGTGGTAGATCCCACAAAACAGGAATTTGCAAACTCTGCGACCTCGCGGATATGCATAAAGCGTTTGCGAGGTTGCATAACTGCTTTGGTATAGCGACGTGCTGACTCACGAATGAGTTGCATAAGTATGGCACTGTGCTCTCCGATGCCGTCAATGTGCATCAACTCATCAGGAGCCGCTTCAAACACACCGTCAATGCGCCCAAAACGTTCCAGTAAAAGATGTGCGGTTTCATTGGTATCACACCGCGGCTTGGAATAGTAGAGCAACATTTCCAAAACCTCGTGGTCGGCAAAAGAATCAAAGCCTGTTTTTAGGCATCTTTCCATCATTCTCTTTCTATGATTTTCGTGCATACTCTGTTCCTACCTCAAATGTTATTTACGCTTCAGCTTGCCAACCACTTGGCCCTTGCATTGCACATCGGCAAAATCCTTGAGCAAAATGGGGCCGTAGCTTGGGTTGAGCGAGAGCAAACGGTCGCCACCAAAGACCTTGAAAAAGCCGCAACCATCCAAAAGGAAGATACCA
This sequence comes from Oscillospiraceae bacterium, assembly GCA_015065205.1. Taxonomy (GTDB): domain Bacteria; phylum Bacillota; class Clostridia; order Oscillospirales; family CAG-272; genus UMGS1865. The sequence continues at coordinate 2,139 of SVQS01000173.1, read as the reverse complement.
AGCTCGCCCACATCAATGCTTTCGGCATTGCGAACAAGCAGAATATCACCATCGCGATATTTTGGCTCCATACTGTTGCCGCTGATGCGCAGAGCGTAGTCTGCCTCGGATGTTTTTTCGTTATCGGGAATATTGATGCTCTCTGCCTCTGACTCGTCAAGGTATACACCGACACCTGCAGAGACGGGCAGTTCATAAAGAAGGATAGCTCGCTTACCCGTGCGAACGACCTCACCCGCATAGCGACCTTGTGTACGCATAGGCAAAATTTTTGCAGTGCTACGCTCAGTAGCGGTAGCAACCTGCGGTGCAGGGACAGCAGTAGCAGCGGCACGTTGTGCTTCCTTAAATATAACAGTCTCAACCAAGTCACGACCGAAAGAATCGAGCTCGCGCCAGGATTCGATCATTCTGATCTCTTCCCCACTCAAACTGTAGTTGTTGGTATTCTCGGGCGTGCCGCTGACGATGTATTCGACCGAGCAATCAAGCGCGTTGCAGATAGCAATGATGTTGGAAAGTTTGGGGGAATCACTCATTCCCGCAAGAATCTTGCTCAGTGTTCCAAGCGGAATTCCGGTGCGCTCGGACAGTTGCTCGTTGGTCATCTTTCTTTCATTTTTCATCAATTTAATTCTATCCAAATAAGACTCCATAACAGCCTCCTTTTTCCGTTTACGGTATTATTATAGCACGGTTTTTCCATTTTGTAAAGGGGTTTTTGAAAATATTTTTCTTTTTTTGGAAAAAAGGTATTGACAAATGCCAAATTGTATGCTATAATAACCTCACATGAGTTCCATTTTTGGATTTGTAGAGGTATAATATGAACATTTCTTATCAAAACAACGGACGTATTTATTCCAATAATGATATTTTCGGTGACTACTTCAACGTTGGCGCAAAACCTTCCAAAATGAGAAAAGCGGCTGATGCAATGCTCGCCGCCCTCTCATTTATTCTTGCTTTTTTGACCGCAACACGCACTCGTGTTGTAGCCCGTGCGCTTGGCTTTGGTATTTGCCTTGTTGGCTTTGTTGGCATTATCGGTGCTATGGAAACAGGTGCTATCAGCCTTGGCTTTGGTTTGATTTTAGGCGGTGCCATTTTAGGCATCGAATTGCTTTGCCTGCGTCGTCAGTGAGATAAAATCACCTTGCCGAAAGCCTCCCCTGCAAGAGTTGCCGCCGCTATGGCTTCATCAATAGAATTGGCTCCTGTACCAATCTCCAAAAGGATTGCGTGGGGGGCCATTTCTTGATTGTAAGTGGAATTACGCACCATAACAGGACGGCACAAAGCAGTATTGTTTTGGTTCAATGCTTGACGTAGCTGCAAGGCAAGAGCAAGATTCCCTTCCCAAGCGTCGTGCTCCCATCCATTAGCATCGCTCCCCACTACGGGAAGGATCTGCGCTACACTCTCCCCTGCTATTTCGGTGGCGGCGCGGACGTATTCGCCCTCGGCAGTAAGTATTGCATCGCGATGTAAGTCTACAACATAACGAATGCTTGGATAGTGTTCCCGAAAGAATTTGATACTATCGGCGGCGCGCTCGTAAGAACCCGATAGTCCCAACTCATCGTGCATCACCGTGCAATGAATGGCGGTGATGCCATTTTTGTTCAAGCCCGAAATAAAGGCTTTACCAACCGCAAGCATATTTCGTTCCGCGTCCTTTGTGTATGTAATCTCGCCGAGATCCCCTTCAAGATAAGTGGATTTTTCCAAAAGATATCCCTCTCTTGCATGAGTGTGTAGCACAAGCACCAATGGCTCTTGGATGAGTGGTGTGCTGATGTCGCTTTTGAGAAGTGCATCAATATCAGGATTATAAAAAGTCTCATTATTGAGATATCCGATTCCCTGCCCGAGATGTGCCAGATCATAGGTCGCAATGGGAGTAGCGCCTTGGGGAATAACGATTTCTTCGTGCAATGGCGGATCGTTTGGAATAATGACGGGAGGTGGATTGCTCTCTTCAGGTGTCGGACTCTCCTCTGTTTTTCCAAAAAAAGAGCCGCCTGCATCGCGCCATAGTGCCGTGAGGGCAAATCCTGCAACAAAGAGCGCACAACAGATGAGAAATGCCCCAAAGTGCCTTGTTTTGCGAAAAGGCTTGGGCGAAAGCGTAATGTG
>SVQS01000172.1 GCA_015065205.1 Oscillospiraceae bacterium | reverse complement strand
GTACAGGGTCGATGGCGATTGGTGAAAATCAAGATGGTGAAATTCTTGTTTCAGGTGGTTGGGGAAGAATTACCGGCGATGAGGGAAGCGGCTATTATATTGGTCGCGAGGGCATTTGTGCCGCTCTTCGTGCAGCAGATGCAGTTGCTCCGCAAACGACTCTAACAACTGCGGCGCTTTCCTATTTTGGCGTTTGCAATCCCCGTCAACTGATTCCTGTTTTTTATGGCGAAGAAGAACCCGACGTTGCGGGATTTTCTCGCTGTGTGGCAAAGTGTGCCACTGATGGCGATAAGATTGCTAAGGCGATTTTGCTGGATGCCGCAGATCGTCTGGTGCGGTATGCCTCTGCTTTGGTCTATTATTGCCACCCCGATGTTGTTGGCGTTTGGGGAAGCGTACTTTGCAAAAACAACATTATTCGCGAGGCTTTTGAGAATGGTATAAAAGAAAAATTCCCTTACATTCAAATTCGCGAGCCCGACATCAGTGCAGAGCTTGCCGCTGCTCTGTATGCGGCAAAACGAGAAAAAGGAGAGTGATTGCAAATGAACTCTGCACAATGCTATATCAATGAAATCAAACGTCTTATCGAGGCGGTTGAAAATACACAAAAAGAGAACATCGAAAAGGCCGCTACGCTCATTGCCGATGCACTCTCACATGGTGGATACATCTTCACCTTTGGTACGGGACACTCCCACATTCTTGCGGAAGAAATTTTCTATCGCGCAGGTGGACTTGTTCGTGTTTGTCCCATTCTTGAGGATTCCTTGATGCTTCATCGCGCGGCGGCGGCAAGCAGTCAGCTGGAGCGCGTCACGGGCTTGGCATCGGTGCTTCTCGACGATATAGATGCCGTCAAAGAGGGGGGCGTGATGTTCCTATTCTCCAATTCGGGATGCAACACCGTTGCGGTTGAAATGGCAGAGGAAGCACGCGCACGCGGACTGAAAACGGTCTGCATTACCAATCTTACCCACGCGGCACGTTCCCGTTCGCGTCATCCCAAGGGCAAAAAGCTTTGTGAGGTTTGCGACGTGGTTATCGATAACATGGGTTGCTACGGTGACGCGGCAATCGAGGTAGGAGACGCTGTCACAGGGGCGACATCGACGGTTATCGGCTCTATGATTTTGCAGGCGGCTGTTTGCCGCGGTATTGAAATCGCGCAAGAGCGCGGAACAAAACCCGAGGTTTTCCAATCTGCAAACACCGTTGGCGGTGATGAAGCCAACGAGCAATATATCAAACACTACAAAGCATTTATCCGCTCACTTTGAGTGAACCATTATACATACATAAAGGAGAAACACTATGCTTGCAATTCACGGCGGCGAGCCCGTCCTGAAACAAAATATGCCTGCCTGGCCGCAGGTGACCGATATTGATCGCGAAATGCTCAAAGGAACGCTCCTCTCAGGCAACTACAACAGCGGTAAGCTCCGCAAACAATTTGAAGCCAAATTTGCAAAAGACTGCGGTGTAGCACATTGCTTTGCCGTTGCCAACGGCACGGTCTCGCTGGAGCTTTTGTTGCGCGGCTTTGGCATCGGTCGTGGGGACGAGGTTATTCTCCCCCCCTATACTTTTATCGCAACATTGTCGTCTATCGTTTTTGCAGGGGCACCCCCCGTATTTGCCGATATCGACGACAGCAACTATCTCATTTCTCCCGCATCTGTTGAGGAGAAGATCACCGATAAGACTCGCGCCATCGTCGCGGTTGCTGTTGGCGGATGTCCGCCCGATCTGGATGCTCTCGAAGAAATTGCACAGCGCCGTGGCATAAAGCTCATTGTTGACGCCGCACAAGGTGTCGGTGCCGAGTGGAAAGGGAAGAGCATTTGCGCCTATGGCGATGCGGCTTCTATCTCTTGCCAAAACTCTAAAAATTTGACAAGCGGTGAGGGCGGTATCATTACAACAAACGATGACGTCCTTGCAAAAAATCTCGAATTGATGCTTTCGGGCGGCAAAGAGGACGGCAAATACGTCAGCGTAGCGCAAGATCACCGCATCACCGAGTTGCAGGCATCTATTTTGCTTTCCCAATATGCAAAACTCTCTCGCGAGGTCACCTTGCGCGATAAGAATGCTGCATATCTTGCAGGCAGACTCAAAAACCTCGGTTTTGTAGAGCATCTTGCTTATGATGACCGTATTACAACACACGCATACCATCTTTTCCTGATGCGCTTTAAAAAGGATGCTTTGGCAGAAAAAGGCATCACGCGCGATCAATTCATCAAGGCGTTGGTAGCAGAGGGGGTTCCGATCTGCTCGGGCTACGCACCGCTTTATACCTTCCCCTGCGTGACCTCTCTCGATACCGAACGAATGATTGGTGCGAAGATCGACGTCACACCGTTGCCTGTTTGCGATCGTGCATCCTTCGAGGAAGGCTCTTGGATGGGACAAGCGGTTCTGCTTTCCGACAGAGCAACGCTCGACGCTATTGTGGATGCTATTATTAAGGTGTGGGAGCACGCCGACGAGCTCAAAACCGTATAAGGAGGACGAGAAAATGGATATGCAAAAAAGATTGATCGAAACCGAGCTTTCCGTCCTTGAAAGCGGTGTTTGGGGAACGATTGGTAACTATTCTGTTTCTGCCGCCAAGGCTTTGGCGGAGTATAGCGGCGCACAGTATGGGCTTCTTTGCCATAGCTACGATGCGGCTTATGAAGCAGTCCTACGCCATTTTGGGGCTCGCTTTAACGAGAGTCAAACGTCCGATGCAACCGTTGTTGGCGAGGTCTCGGCACCTGCCGACTCACTCGTTGCCGTTTGCGTAGGTTCTACCCCTGTTTTTGCCGACGTGTGCGAAAATTGCGGTATGATTCGTCCCAAAAATCTCGAATCACTTTTGGTGGACATTGAACTGCCCATCCGCGCGGTTGTGCTCGATTACTTGGTTGGCAGAAAAGAGGACTACAAGCTCGCTCGTGTATATGAAATTTGCCGCGAGAAGAAAATCCCGCTGATTCTCAATGTGGGCGGATACATCGGTGCTCGCCACGAGGGCAAGCCTCTGACCGATTTTTGTGATGCCGCAATCTTTACGCTTGGTAAGGGTTCTGCCATTGACGTCGGTATGAGCGGTCTTGTACTCACCAACGATATGAGTATCTTCCAGGGAGCGTTTGCCTATCACAACTGCGGACGCGGATTTGGCGAGGGGGCATCCCTTGTGATGAACAACATCGTAGGCGGAGATCTTCGCGTAACCGAATGGACAGCCGCAGCGGCACAGATCATTCTCGAAGAAGGTGCACTTGTTGCTCCAACGCCTTTGGTACAAGAGAGAATGAAAGGACAGCCTGTTTTTGATACCCTGTATGTCAAAAAACAGCTGTAAGCGAAAGGAAAGGTAATAATAAACAAAATGCAGAACGCACGTCGGTGCGTTCTGCATTTTTAAATATTGCTTTTATTTTCTTCCGTTTACCAAAAACAGAGGGGATAATGCAAAGAATACCGCACCGATGCACACGTTTGCCACGGCGGCGACTGCGGCCGCTATGGGGAGTGCGGAAAAGATACCGCCAACGATCAGAATAACGACGTCAGGCAAAAGCCCAAAGTAAATGAACATGATTTGAATGACGGTTCTGATCTGTTTTGCCGTTGAGGTGGGGATAGAAAGGTCGATAAA
>SVQS01000013.1 GCA_015065205.1 Oscillospiraceae bacterium | reverse complement strand
TCGTTTATCAACCCATTACTGAAACGATTGAAAAGAACTATATGCCCTACGTTATGAGCGTTATCGTATCTCGCGCGATCCCCGAGATTGACGGGCTGAAGCCCTCGCACCGCAAGCTCCTTTATACAATGTATAAAATGGGCCTTCTCACGGGCGGTCGTACAAAAAGCGCCAACATCGTGGGACAAACGATGAAGCTCAATCCGCACGGCGATGCCTCTATTTATGAAACGATGGTGCGTCTGACGCGCGGAAATGAAACGCTTCTGCACCCCTTAATTGACTCCAAGGGTTCCTTTGGTAAGCAATATTCCTCCAGCACTGTTCCCTCGGCATCGCGTTACACCGAGGCAAAACTTGACCCCATTTGTCAAGAATTGTTTGGCGGCATTGAAAAGAACGCCGTGGATATGGTGGACAACTATGACGCTACTATGAAGGAGCCCGTACTCCTGCCCACCACCTTCCCCAACATTTTGGTAATGCCAAATATGGGTATTGCCGTTGGTATGGCATCCAATATTTGTTCCTTCAACCTCGGAGAGGTCTGCGACGGCACCATTGCCATGCTGCGCAAGCCCCGACTGCCCCTTGATAAATTGATGGAGCTCATCAAAGCCCCCGATTTTCCCGGTGGCGGTGTTATTCTTTACGACGAAGAGGAAATGAAGCGCATCTACACCACGGGCTCCGGCTCGGTGCGTATGCGTGCGCGTTACGTTTTTGATAAAGAAAACAGTTGCATCGAAGTCATCCAAATCCCCTACTCCACCACCATTGAGCTGATTATGGCAAAGCTCACAACGCTCTATAAGGAAGGTAAGATCAAGGAGATTACCGACTTCCGCGATGAAACCGACCTCAGCGGTTTTAAGCTCACGCTTGACGTGCGCCGCGGAACTGACCCCGACAAGCTGATGGCAAAGCTGTTTAAGCTCACGCCTCTTGAAGACAGCTTCCGTTGCAACTTCAACGTGCTCATCGACTCTACGCCTCGCACAATGGGTGTTCAGGAAATTTTGCAGGAATGGATCAAATTCCGTTTGCAGTGCGTGCGCCGCGAGCTCAAATTCGACCTAAAAAAGAAGAAGGACAAGCTTCACCTTTTACTCGGTCTTGGAAAAATTCTGCTTGACATCGACAAAGCCATTCGCATCATTCGTAAGACAGAAAAAGAATCTCAAGTTGTTCCCAACTTGATGAAGGGCTTTGACATTGACGAGATTCAGGCAAACTACATCGCCGAAATCAAATTGCGCTACCTCAACCGTGAGTACATCATCAACCGTTTGGCAGAAATTGAAGATTTGCAAAAAGAAATTGCCGATATGGAAGAAACACTCAAGGACGAGCTCAAGCAAAAAGCACTCATCATTGGGCAGCTCACCGAGGTCAAAAAGAAATACGGTCAACCTCGCCGCACCCAAATCGTTTCCGCAGGCGCTATTAAGGAATACAAGGAAGAAGAACATATCGAAAATTACCCCGCTCGCTTTGTTCTCAGCCGCGAAGGGTACTTCAAAAAGATTACCTTCCGCTCTCTTCAGGGTAACGATGAGCAATCCTTCAAAGAGGATGACGAACAGCTCTATTTGGTGGACGGTCAGAACACAGATAACTTTATCTTCCTGACCAATCGCCAGCAGCTCTACCGTGCAAAGGCAGAGGACTTTGATACCACAAAGGCTTCGGCTCTCGGTGATTATCTGCCCGTAAAACTCAAGATGGATCCCGATGAAAAGCCTATTTTGATGAATATTCAAAATAAGTACCCCGCCAAGGAAAACATCGTACTCATCTTCGAAAACGGTAAGGGCGTTCGTATCTCTGTTGCCAACTACGAAATTACGGGTAACCGCCGCAAGATTACCTCAGCATACTCCAAGAACTCCCCCGTTGTGGCAGCATTTTACGAAAAGAGCCCCATGGATATTATGATCACTTCCTCGGACGGACGTGCCATCCTCATCAAATCCACGCTTATTCCTCTTATGGCAACCCGTACTTCGGGTGGTCTCACTTTGATGAGCATGAAGAAGGGCGTTAAGGTAGTTTCGGCAACCAATGACCCAGCCAAAATTCCCGACGATGCAAAGGGACTCAAAAAGATAAAGATACCCACAACGGGCGTTCTTTTAGATAAGAAATAATTTTGAAAGGATATATATACCATGGCTAACAAAAAAATCAACTCTAACATCCCCGCTTCCTGGCGCATCCTCGCGCTTGTTCTCTCAATTCTTGTAGTCGGCGGCGCTACTATGACAGGACTCGTCTATTTATTCATTAACCTGTTTTCATAATATGAAAGTAACAAAAAACTCCCACCCATAAAAACAATGGGTGGGAGTTTTTTAGTGCAGAGTGCAGAGCTATAAGAGAATCTGTAAGGGCGACCAATGGTCGCCCGCAAAAACAAAGAAAGGATTTAAGGTGTATTAAGAGTAGAAAAATTACGGTTTTTTAGCAACCTTTGCAAGGCGTTCCACAAGCGCGCCATAGCGCGCGTCGGAGCGCAAGGGGGCGACTTCTTCATTAGTGGTCAACCATTCGAGCATGGATTGAGAATGATTGCCGTTAGCTTCCATAATCCAACCGCCACCTACATATCCTCGTAAAATGGGAGAGGTATGGGGAGCATCGAAATCGTAGGTGTCGAAATGAATAGCATAGTCGGCACCTTTATTTAACCAATACCACAAATCCTCATAATCATTGGTTTTCAAAGCTCCCGTAACAAAGAATTTGCAAGTCATTTCTGCATATTGAGCAAAGAAATGATAATCGCCGTCCGGGAAGAATGTTTCAATGAGATCAATTTCAAACTTTCGTAGCGCTCTTCTTTCTTCCCAAGAGCAAACCATCTTACCATCATCATCACGATGTCTGCCCAAGCATGCAATCATCGATATAAGTTGATAAATGAGGAAGCTCATATACTTTTGTCTTTCAGCAAGTCCCTCATTTCCGGACCAACGGTAAACCATATAGGCTTCATGGGAAAATTGAGAACGCGGCATTTGCTCTGCAAGCTTTAACTCCTCCTCTTCTTTACCTGCATATCCATAGGCAATTCCAAGAGTTCGCATCGCTTTGCAACGAGTGATACTATCGGTACACTCCGCAAGAACACGATTACAAAGATCAAAAACTTCATCGTAATTTTGAATGTCTCTGCGAGAGTATACGCAAACCAATGAATTGGCGAGACGTTCCATAATTTTATAATCGCGTGGAAATTTTTTGTTTGCTTCACGCAGGATTTCAGTCTCCCCTTCAAAATCTCCAGCCCATTCCTTTTCGTGCGCTTTATTCAAATAATTTTGAATTTCCTCGTTGCTCTTCTCAATATCAATGCCGAGCAGAACATCGGAAGAAACGTCAAAGATGTGGCAGAGCGCGGGGATCTGTGAAATATCGGGAGCGGTTCTGTCGCACTCCCATTGCGAAATGGCGCGCGAGGTGATGCCAAGATATTCGGCAAGCTGTTCTTGCGTAATATTCTGCTCACGGCGCAAGCGTTTGATGGTAGAACCAATCGACATAGTTTTGTCCTCCAAAAATGTATTCAAAAGCGCTTTTGTACTTTTATTATAGCAAATTAAAAAGAAAATTCCACGAAGTGTTTATTGTGGAAAAGTATAGTTTTACTTTGATTTTCAAAGGTATTATATCATAAATCGGTTAAGATTGCAAGAAAAAAACGGACGACCAAGGGCGCGCAAAATTAGCGGAGAAATTATGGTTAGTTGTTTAATAATTGCTCCGCTATAAACAAATAAGTAACCCCGACATGTCCGTCGGGGTTTTGCTTATTACATCGATTTACGGGTGAGTTCCTTGCAAAACAACTCGAAATTTTCTTTCTGCTTTTCAATTTGATATGCCTTCAAAGGCACTCTTAATTTACAGGGAGCTCCCTTCAAAAATTTAATTTTGACTATGTATTGCTTTGGGAAAAGGCTCTTTCGAATCTTGAACTTTTTTATTTCTAAAGGTACTTTTATTGTGTATGATACTTCTTTACCCGAAAACGTCAAAACTGCCCCCAGTAAATTATTGTCGGACAAGCCCCAGTAACCAGAATAAAAATTTGTTCCTTGCAACAAGATTGCAAAAAATGAACATTTCAAGTTTTCCTTTCCATCTAAAAGAGAGGTTAAGGAATCTGTCATTAATTTTTGATAGTTCATAATATCTCCTTTATCGCCAGTTTCGCCTTTGTATTACAAAGGCATAGGGCAAAACCCATACCCCTAAGGTTACGCGCATCTTAAGGCTCCCTCCGGGAGGGAGCTGGCGCCGTAGGCGACTGAGGGAGAGCGCGTTACAATGAAGTTAGCACAAAGCTAAAGTCACGCAGGCTCCTTCCGTCACGCTCCGCGTGCCACCTTCCTCCCGGAGGAAGGCTTTTTTTCTGCTCCCATTATAACACAAATCGACAGAGAAAGCAAGTTCTCTGCCGAAATTTTGTGCCTGCCAATTCTCCGCTAAGAATGCAGAGAGAATGGTTGCCCCTACTTTTTGGACCGTCGAGGACGCCGGTCCCTACAGAGTTTGTGTGTCTCATTGTAGGGACCGACCTCCCGGGCGGTCCTTTTTTCCTCTTGACAACTTTCCTATTTTGTAGGGTCTCGGTGGTCCCTACAAAATAGCGAGAGCAAAAGCGAGCGTGCGCTCGCGTCGACTGTCTATCCGCAAACTAACAACCTTATTTTACTATTGCTGTTAGAAAGTTTTTGAAGGGGTGTGGGGGGACTTTTTTCAAAAAGTCCCCCCACAGCTATTCCCTTATTTATCAAACAAATAATCTACTTTTCCGGTCAGCAGTGCCACAACGCCGCGGTAGACGACGTCGGGGCGGTCGCGGAAGGTCTTGCGCATCTGCTTTGCGCGGTACTCCGAATCGACGTTAATCTTTGTTTCAAAAATGGTTTTATCCTTTTCTTTGAGAGTCAGGATAACGTCAAAGGTGTTATCGGCGCGACGTTCGGTTGCACAATCGATACTAACACCACGACGTTGAAAATCGAGATAGCGCAACGCATAGGTCATACTTTGGTCGAGCACAATGGGCAAAATGTCCGAGCGAAGCTGTTCGGCAACCATGGTTCCCTTGCGAGTGACGGAATAAAGAGCCTCTCCGTGCTCGTCTTTGCCATCCTCTACAATGAGGCCGCCGTCAAGCATTTCGTGAAAAGCCATGGCAAAATCGAGGTACATAACGTAGTCGTTTTGCATAACAATATCATTGATGGTAACAAAGCTGAGCGGATAATTGATGTTTCGCATTAAGTACAAAACAAAAATTTTGACGGTGCTCATGCCGCCAATAGGTGATGTGGGCATAAAATTCTCCCCCTTTCAGGGCTTTTTTCTATCAAAATCGTTCTTTCCACAAAAGTATAGCATATTTTTTTGATTTTTTCAATAGTTTTGTTTGCAATTTGCAAGATTTTGTGGTATGATATAAGATAAGAATATGTTGAAGCCGCTCGAAAGCGGTATTTCCCCCGAAAGGAGACCCTATTATGTTACAAATTGCACTTCTTGGTTTTGGTGTAGTTGGCAACGGAACAGCAGAAGTCATTCTACAAAATCAAAAGCAGATCGCCGCTTACTGTGGCGATGAGGTTAATATCAAATACATTCTCGATCTGCGCGACTTCCCCGAGCATCCTCTCGGTAACCGCGTAGTGCATGATATCAAGATTATTCTTGATGATCCCGAGGTCACTTTGGTTGCTGAAATGATGGGCGGTTCTCATCCCGCCTACGACTTTACCTGTGCGGCTCTTAAGGCAGGCAAACACGTAGTTACCTCTAACAAAGAAGTGGTCGCTACCTTTGGTGCGGAACTCTTGGATCTGGCGCGCGAAAATCATGTCTCTTATCTGTTTGAAGCAAGCGTTGGCGGCGGTATCCCAATCATTCGCCCAATGCAGACTGACCTCGCATCCAATGAGATCCTCGCGGTAAGCGGAATTTTGAACGGCACGACAAACTTCATTTTGACAAAGATGAAGAACGAGGGCGCGGCATTTGCCGATGTTCTCAAATTGGCTCAACAAAAGGGCTACGCCGAAGCCAACCCTGCCGCTGACGTGGAAGGGCTTGATGCCGCACGTAAGATTGTCATTCTTGCCGCTCTCGCTTTTGGTAAATTGCTTGACCCCAACAAAATCTCTACCACGGGCATTACAGGTATCACACAGGAACATACCGCTCTGGCGGACAAGCTTGGCGGCGCGGTTAAACTCATCGGTCACACCGAAAAGGTTGACGGCCGCGTGCTGGCACTCGTTTCCCCCTTCTTGGTTTTCTCCTCAAACCCCATCAGCCACGTTGACGACGTTTACAACGGCATTTTGGTTGACACCAATATGCTCGGTCGCGCGTTCTTCTACGGAGCAGGTGCGGGTAAACTCCCCACCGCAAGCGCAGTTGTGGCGGATATTCTCGACATCCTCTCAGGTCGTTCCACCGACCGCCGTCTGCCCCATTGGACGGTAGCCGATGAAGCAGATATTGCCGATGTTGCTTCCCTTTCCTGCCGCCGCGTTTACGTATTTGAGGGTTGCCCCAGATGCGAAGCGAAAGCCAAAACCGCCCTCAAGACCGAGGATAGCGTATGGCTCTGCGATGGCAAATTTGCTGTCATCAGTTCCAAGATGAGTGCCACCAATGCCGATGCCGCAGTCACCGCGACAGGACTGTGTCCTGTGCTTTCCTTGCCTGTGTTGGAATGATCTAATAAATAAAGTAATCAACAAAAAGGGAGAGCGTTTGCTCTCCCTTCCCTTGGTGCGGGTAAGAGGACTTGAACAGCTCCACAAGCACCGCGTTGAATGCAGTAATAATTCTAATACTCCTCCCGCGGTGCTCCGTAGCAGATTTTGCAAGCAAAATCTGCGCGTGAAGAACCATCAGCTTTATCAGACCAACAGAAAAGGGATACGCAATGCGTATCCCTTTTCTGTTGGTGCGGGTAAGAGGACAGTTGAACAAATCTCACTTCGTTCGATTGCGCCTTTGCAAAGCAAACGCGCCTCCACTACACCTGCGGTGAGGTGAATTGCGCGAACCAATTATCTACACAAAAAAGAACAGAGTCCCGATTGGGACCCTGTCCTTTTTTGGTGCGGGTAAGAGGACTTGAACCTCCACGAAGTTGCCCCCACTAGAACCTGAATCTAGCGCGTCTGCCAATTCCGCCATACCCGCATATTGAGTTTTTGCTGTTAATTTTTACACGGAGTGAGCTCTCCGAGGCGGGACTTGTAACAAGCCGTTAAGGCGGATTCTGTCCGCGCACACCCGCAAATCACGCCGTCTATTGACGACTTTTATATTATACACGAATAGCCGTCATTTGTCAAGACTTTTTGTTAAAGTTTTTTAGAAAAAATTTTCACTTTTTTTCAAAAAAGACTTGACATTTTGAAAAAATCGTGTATAATATAGTATGTTGCGTGCAAGACGCACACGCGGGAGTGGCGGAACTGGCAGACGCGCACGTTTGAGGGGCGTGTGGTTCACACCGTACGGGTTCAAGTCCCGTTTCCCGCACCAAAAAAGCAGGTAGGCTTTTAGCCTACCTGCTTTTTTTGTGTGGAAATGGTCAAGAAGAACGCTTCCGCTTTAGCGGATACGGGCGCGTTTGCGAAGCAAAGGCGCTATCGAACGAAGTGAGATATGTTCAACTGTCCCGTTTCCGCGGCGATTGCTACCTGCTTTTTTACTTTGTCTTTTTCCTCTATCGCCTTTTTTCATCATTCTATTGACAAATAGATAGATTCATATTATAATGTTAGCGTAAAAGCCCCCCAAAAAATCATACAGGAGCTAAAACACGATGAAAAAAAAGGACTTGACAAACCTTATCGTTGATTTGTTATGTGCAATAACGGCAGGCGCTATTGTTGGCACCGCATATCATTTCTTTCAAAACAGCAACGGATTTGCTCCCGGGGGCGTAGGAGGTCTTGCAACCATCACGCACCATCTGCTTGAAGATAAGATCAGCTGGTCTATTTTGATGATCGCTTTCAATTTACCAATCTTTGTTTTGGTTAGTGCCTTTATCAACAAAAAGCTTGGCGCAATTTTGAGCTTGTATATGGTTGTCCAATCATTTATCCCACGCCTTTACGAAGCAATCGGCGTGCTCCCTTATAGTTTAGCAAATAACCAAGAGGATTTTAACATTGTTTTTGCCTGCATTGCAACGGGAGTTATTTCGGGATTTGGTTTTTCGCTAATGCTGAAGCAATTTGGTGCCAGCGGCGGTACATATGGCATATCTGCCTTGATCAAAAAATTCAAGCCTGAAAAAAACATCGCCTACGTTTCTTTTGTTATGGATACCAGTGTAGTGCTGATTGCATTCTTTGTATACGGAATGAAAATTACTCCCGTTATTTGTACGCTGCTCAACTTGTTTATCGCAAACGTTATTGTAGACCACGGACTCAGCGGCATTAGGAATGGGTATAAATTTGAAATCATTACCAATCATCCCGACGAACTTTCCAAAGAACTGCTCACTCGCTTGCACCACGGTGTTACCGAAATTCGCGTTCACGGAATGTACTCGGATACCGATAAATATATGTTGGTTTGCATCATCAACAAACGACAGATCGGTGTGATGATGAAAATTCTCAAAAACTATCCCGATACCTTTGCCAGCTTTGAAAAGGTGAATGAGGTGTTTGGGAACTTTAAAAGACGAGCTTGAGTTTTCTTCTCAAGAGAAAGAGAGATATATGAAAGACGAAAGAGAAATTCTGACAAGAGACATCATTCAGCAAAAACTGATACGTGAAGCAAAACGTCCAATTATCGGTGCGACATTGCTTCTTATTCCGGTATCCATTGTATTCGGTTTGATGTACCTTTTGGCTTGTGTAACAACATCCCCGACTTCTTTCCCTTCCATTTTTCTGCTTGTTGCCCTGGTGGGATTTGCAATTATCTGCGGCATAGATATAATTCGCGGAACAATTCATTTGGGCAAAGCTCGTCGCGGCGAATTTTCGATTGGTGAGGAAAATTTAATTAAAATGGAAGATTTTAAGTTTAGCTTTTGGCAATTCTTTTTAAGATTTGACATAAGATTCCCCATTTCAAGCTTAATTCATCGCCCCTATTTTAATCACGTTTTTGAATTTCAAAGTGGCAAAAAATTTATTGTAAATGCCGCCGAATACAAAGAAACGCACGTCAATACCGCAGCACAAATTTCGCATATTGGAAATAAACTGATTGTTGTTTCATACAACAACACGCCAGAACACATCGTAATGTTATTCAGTCCCAAAATCTACAATTATAAAGCATAAAGTAACAAGGGATAGCACGTGCTATCCCTTGTTTACTTTTTCCCCTTGCAAACGCCTAACCCTTATGTTATAATAATGGTAGAAAACTTTTAGCACGAGGTAAATGCCATGTGGCCTTTCAAAAAGAAATATCCTGCGACGGCAAAATATAAGGAAAAAGATTTCGTCAACTTTTATCATCGAGGTGAGATGCGCTTTGGGTGGATTTATGACGCCACGGTCGACAAGTCCGGGGCTGTTTCCTATACCATTCAAATAGGCGGTCAATGCCCTGCTCTCATCTATGATGTTCCCGAGGGCGACATCATTGGTTTGAAAAAGGATT
The DNA here is from genome assembly GCA_015065205.1 of Oscillospiraceae bacterium. GTDB lineage: Bacteria > Bacillota > Clostridia > Oscillospirales > CAG-272 > UMGS1865. The sequence goes on along the minus strand of SVQS01000013.1, from coordinate 12,061 downwards.
GAAATATGAAAGAAACAACGAAAACGCACGCCCAACCGTTTGATGGTTGGGCGTGCGTTTTCGCTATTTTTAATGAAAATCAATATAAGAGCGATATATTTCATCGGCGCAGGATTTACCAAAATACATCAACTCCCAAACAGCGGGGTCACTGACACATTCTATGATTTCTCCACCTTCGATTTTCTCAATGGTAGCAGTCCCCTCAAAACGCAGATATCCGCCGTCAAAACCAACAAGCTTTGCGAGAGTGCCGAGCGGTTTGGGGAGAACATCTACAAAACAAGTCTTATTGATATCGCCGTGGCGGTCATAGGTGATGCGGTACTCCTCACCTTTCTCGGTGATGTATTCATAAATGACTTTATTGTAGACGGGCTTTCCCGTTTGCTCATCAATGTATCTTCCCTCGGGCTTGAATTTGAGGGTATGGTTAGAGTTATCCCCCAAGATCTCGCCGCCTTTGGCGATCATAAAGACGTCGTGGTCCTTATATCCGTATTTCTTGCCTGCGGTGATCCAAGAAGAAATAACCTTGTAGTCGCCGATCTTGGCTCTGCCCCAATACCAATGGTGCATCAATTTAAGCATGGAAATGTTGCCCCAGTTGTGGTCGTGATAACCCGATCCCTCAAGATGAAGCGTTTTGCCCCCATCATAGGTAACATCTGCAACAGCCTTGCCCTCGGGAATGGCAGGAAGCCAAGCAAAATAATGCTCCTCCTTATCGCCAAAGAAGATGCTTCCCGTTTGCGAACGCCATGCGGGAATGGTACCGTCAAGCGTGAGCGTTGCCGACAAGGTTTTGCCCTTGAATACAACGTCATAGTGCTTCAAGTCACCTTTGCACCAACAGTCGCCAACCTTAACATCACATTGCTCTTTGGCATAATGGCTTTCGGAAAGTGTAGCATAAACCTCCTCGGAGAACTTCCTTCCATCGGGGAGAGTCAGCTCGATGGTAGACATCGGCTTGATGGGTCCATTTACGCTGATGGGATTTTTGGAATACAGGAAGATGACAAGAATGGTTCCGTCCGGATAGTGAGAATCGTAGTACCACCATTCGTAAGTGCCTTTGGAACCGTCAACACGCGCGCCGTCCTCCCAAAGCTCCACGTGCCCACGTTTGAGTCCCATTTTTTGATAATGCAAATCGTCATCGGGGTGAATAGACTTTTGAATTTTTTTCATTATATTATCCTTTCATTATCTATTTCCAAAGTTCCATTAAAACCGCACGGCAAGGCGCGCCGTCACTCCCCGCAAGCGAGAGCGGCGCGGCAGAGAGCAAATATACGCCCGTGGAACGTCACCAAGGCGGATGCCTTCAAGGAGCACGACTTCCGCTCCCAAGAGTGTCAAATGCACCTGCATAGGGGAATCCTCTGGACCTACGGTTTGCGATTCGTTGCCCAAAAGGTCAATCTTCGCTTCGGCAAACACGCGTGCGGCTTCTTCGGTTACGGTCACCTTGCCACCTATCAAAATGCGCTTGGCGGACTCGGGATTTGCTTTTTTCGCATTTTCGAGAATACGGTGAGCATCCTCTGCCAAGACAAAGCCATCTTCATGTGCTACATACGCCCAACCGACCGTTTTTTGAAGCGGTAGCTGTTCTACAGTTTTGCCATCATTGATAAAATGATACGGAGCATCCACGTGTGTTCCGTTGTGCGCACAAAGTGAAAGTGCGGTCAGATTATAGAGCGCCCCGTCATCCATCGAGGATATCCGCTCACGCACGGGTGCGGGGTCTCCCGGAAAAACCACACAAGAGAAAAGCTCTTGCGAAATATCGTAAATTTTCATAATGACTCTAAAAGCCTCCGTTTATTTCAAAAATGCGCCACCGTTGGGTGGCGCATTTGATAAATAATGTGTCTTTTTAGCCGCTGTACACATACGTTACCTCATAGGGATTGAGATAAGCGGCCTCCGCTGCTTTTTTGAGATATCGCAACTGATAATCCTTAACAAATTTGACATCATTGTGAGATGTGCAGGTAATAGCGTCCAAACTCAAACCTGTCAGCGTTCTGAGCCAAGTCAAGGATGCAGCCACTCTTGCATATGTTTGCAGATGATATCCATCTGAAATGGTGATATACTTCGTCTCGATACTCGAATTGTTAATATCCTTATCGCGATAATTCTGCACTGCAGTGCCCGCAGGAATAATACCGGTAAAGCTTTGATTGGTAACGATATGATTTTTTGTTACATCCACAATGGCATTATACATTGTCATTTGGTCTTTGTTATAATTGGCAAAACTACCGTGAGCGGTAAATTGAGAATATGCCCAAGTCATATGCCAATACAGCTTTGCATTGGGGTTTGTTTTGTTGGCATTTACATAATCAATGAGATTTTGCAAATTGCCAAGCGAGCTCGCCTGTCCGCTATACCCACTGGACTGCTGCATTGTAATAATATCCCAATCATAAAGCTTAAGCGCGTGAATCAACGTTTTTTGTGATTGTGATACCCAGCCGTCACCAAGATTCAGGTCAAATCGCTCATAGTTATTGCCCGCCTGTGCATCGCTCCAGTGCCTATCAACGGTACAGCTACCTCTGTAAAGCTTGCCAAGAATAATCTCTTCAATCCCCAGCTCTTTTGCAAGGATAGCCAAATATTGCATTGCATTGTCACTAAAGCTGTTACCGATAGCCAAAATCTTAAGAGACTTTACTGCCGCAAGAGTTTCTTCTTGCCATCCCCCACATTTGCCGCAAACATTGGCAATTTTACCATCTTCTTTTGTAGTTACCTGCTCCAGAACGATGCGGCTTGTGAATTCGTGTTCACACCCAGGGGCTAATTCAACGGGTTCGGGAATCGTTGTCTCCTCGGGAGTGGTCTCTTCGGGAGTCGTTTCCTCAAGGGTGGTGGTCGTGGATGTAATCGTCTCGGGTGTTGTCTCCTCGGGTGTTGTCTCCTCGGGTGTTGTGTACTCGGGCGTAGTTGCCTCGGGCGTAGTTACCTCAGGAGTAGTCGCCTCAGGAGTAGTCGCCTCAGGAGTAGTCGCCTCAGGAGTAGTCGCCTCAGGAGTAGTCGCCTCAGGAGTGGTTACCTCCGGGGTAGTATTTTCGGGTTTACTCTCGTTAATCGGTTTGTTGTTGCAAGCAGAAAACAACATAACCGTTACTAATAGAAGAGCAACGATAGATACAAGACGTTTCATCTTATGTCTCTTTTAGTCTGCGGTATTATATACAGACGGCGTTACTGCGTAAGGATTCAAGTATGCGTTATTGACAGATTCTTTGATAACACCAAGGTGCGGACGAGCGTGGTCGAATACGGGATCGCTCAATTCCAAATCATTAACATCATAACCGGTCAAAGACTTGAAGAGCATCAAAGCTGCCAAAACCTTACCTGTGTTGGAAAGATACTCTGCATCACGGGTAAGACCGTCACTCCAATATGCCTCGCGCATATTTTGAACAGCGGTGCCTACGGGAATAACGCTATCTTTAAGTGCGTTGGTAGCGACTTCTGCACCCTTCTTTTGCTTGAAATAGTACTCAGTAACTACGTAGTTTTGAATTGCGTCGTTGATAGCATTGTACATTTGCATTTGGTTTTCACCGTAATCCTTAAAGCCGTTAAAGAGGTTGTTACGGCTATTCTCTTCGTAAGCCCATGTTTGCATCCACAAGCACTTTTCCTTAGTGCCGGGGATATCGTTTTTAACAGTACGGCAAATCTCAGCTAAGAAGGTGTTGTCGCCTGCATTGATTGTGTCCGCCTTACCGCTATCCCAAATGCTTTGGTTAATAACAAAGTATTGCCAGTTTTCCGACTTCAAAACGGATGTTCTTGAAGTGCTATTGCTCAGTGTCTTCCAACCGTCACCGGTATTTTGATAGTGTGTGTAGTTAAAGCTTTGCCAACGGTGATTGTAGATGCTTGCTTGTTGACTTTTGTTAACATTCATGCAAAGGATGGAAATCTTGATGTCGATTCCTGCTTCTTTTGCAATTTGCGGGAAAAATTCCCAAGCATCCTTAGCACTTGCATCACCCATAACAATAATTTTGAGGGATGTTACACTACCGGGCTCGGTAACCGTTCCGGTGAATTCGGGGAGAGTGATAGAGGGATCTTCCCAAGGCCAGATGCGGCCGTTGGACTCTGTTGCGTTTGTTACGTTTTCCATATCTGCGTTGTACTCGTTTCCTTCTTGATTTTTTTGAGAATTGATGAGAATGCCGGGCATAGCACAGGCGCTCATCAGCATAACCAGCGCAAGAACAAGGGCAATTAGGGGGGTTCTTCTTTTCATAGGGTGTCCTCCGTTTGATAAGAATAAATTAGGCAAAATGTACCTTCAGGTACATCTTACCACAAAAAGTGTCTTTTGTCAATAAAAGTTACGATATTTTATACATTGTTAATACTTTTTTCACCCTTTCAAACATCTTTTGGACTTGTTTGCAAGAAAATGTTGCATTTTTTGTGCAAACGTGATAAAATAGAAGCAGGTGAAGAAGGTGGTGAGATTTTGAAGCTCTTATTTTTTGATATGGAATTTGCAAACGGTAAAATTCCGGGGTCGGTTTTCTCGTTTGGATATGTAATAACCGACGAGGAATTCAATATTCTCGAAGGTCCCACCGACATTTGCATCAACCCCGATTGCGAGTGGAATGAATACGTTGCCAAAAATATTCTTGCTTACCCAATGGAAAGCATTGAGACAAGCCCACTTTTTCCCGATCGCTATGAGGTAATCAAGGATTTGTTTGCATCGGTGGATGTGGCCGTTGGCTTTTCGGTGAGCAATGACATCACGGCCTTGCGGCGTGCGTGTACAAGATACGAGCTCTCCCCTATTCTTTACCGTTGGTTCGATATGGAAAAGCTTTGCCGCCGTGCGGACAAGCACAAAGAGGCTCACGGACTTGCAGGATATGTGGTGGCTTGGTGCGGTGCTCCCCCCGAAAATCAACACCGCAGCGACGGTGATGCTCTTGCAACCATGCACCTGATGCGCGCAATTTGTGCAGATGCCCACATAGACGGAGAAATGCTGATGATTGCCTATCCCGAGTGTTCAGGAGAGACAACTGCTGTGCAAAATCAGCTCCAAAATAAAAAAGCCGCGCCCACATCACACAAAGACGGCAAAAAGAGAAAGCGCTCAAGACACAGAAAAAAGAAGAGTGTAGAGGCAAAAGGAGAAAGTAAATGAAGTATTTGATTGTTGTTGATATGCAAAACGACTTTATTGACGGCGCACTTGGAACAACTGAAGCGGTAGCCATTGTGCCATACGTCAAAGAGAAAATCGAAAATTTTGAGGGTAAAGTCCTCTTTACACGAGACACACACACGATTGATTATCTTTCCACCCAAGAGGGGCGCAACCTGCCTGTGGAGCATTGCATCAAGGGCACGAACGGTTGGCAAATTCGTTCTGAACTTGATATTCTGCGTAAAACCGAAGCAATTGATAAACCTACCTTTGGCTCGACCGCACTCGTCCATCTTTTGCAAAAGGCAGAGGATGTTGAAGCCGTTGAGCTGATTGGTCTTTGCACCGATATTTGCGTCATTTCCAACGCTATGCTCATCAAAGCCGCCTTCCCCGAAGTACCCGTAACAGTCGATGCAAAATGTTGTGCCGGAGTTACTCCACAGAGCCACCAAAATGCACTTGATGCTATGAAAATGTGTCAAATTAGAGTTGTAAACGAATAAAAAATCAAAATATCCGCAGATGAGGCACGCCCATCTGCGGAAAATTGATGCGAGAATTATAACGAAACTCCACCAGCGAGTGATGAATAAAAATCAGCAGTGTCAGTCCCCGATTATTGGGACCGGCACTGCCGGTGGTCGGAATGACAGGATTTGAACCTGCGACATCTTGGTCCCAAACCAAGCGCGCTACCAACTGCGCTACATCCCGATGTTTGTTGCGAACGGATATATTATAGCAGATTTTTTGAAGAAAGTCAAGGCTTTTGGCAAGTTTTTTTAAAACTGTATCTTGTAAGTTTTTTAATATGGGGAGAAGCATTTTGCTTCTCCCCTCAAGTTTCGTTTTATTCTTCCCTATTGGCATCTTCCTCGGCTTCGTCGGCGTCGAGGATTCGCAGGGCAACCACCGAGCAATCGTCCCGTGTCTCGCTTTCGGCGCATCTGTGGCAAATTTGATAAACGATCTCCTCGGGTGTTTGTGTGGCAACTCCTGTAAGATAGGATGTTAGCCATTCGCCTTCGTCGTCGCCTTGCAAAATACCATCGCTTACCATTACCACTGTGTCGCCTACACGCAAAGGAAAATCTGTTTTTTGCACGTCGAGCGTGTTGAGAATACCGATGGGAACTGTGCCTGCCTGCAGGCGGCGCACCACCTTGCCCCGAACCACAAAGCTGGGAGCCGCTCCGCTTTTGAGGAAAGCACCCTCGCCCGTCATCAGGTCAAGCTCCAAAAGGTCGACCGTTGAGGAGCACTCTTTTGTGCTATCCTGCGAACGTGATGCAATCATATTGTTGAGCATTCGCAAGGATGTTGCTGCACGATTGCCTGCGCGAAGCATTTTTTCAAGAAAGACCGAACACAGTCCCGAGGTGAGCGCGGCTTCTTTTCCCGAACCCATCCCATCACTGATGAGAGCATAGAAATAATCCTTTTTGTTAGAAAACAGATTCACACTGTCACCGCTCACACCACCGTCTGCCGAAACGTTATTCTGCGCACTGATAACAGCAATTTTGCGTTTGGCAGTAAGCGTCATTGTGCTAACGCTCCCTTCCACCTCAAATCCGGGAAAACTCAATTCAGATCCACACATTTCGCTAAGATCGCTTCGCATTGTCTCAAACGTTACTTTTGCCTCTTCAACCTCTGCTCCTCGAATAAGAATTTTTCGCATACGGTTCCCAAACACGGTTACACTTTGGGCTTTCACGTCAGCATCTTTGAGATATTCGGTTATTTTTTTGCCAAGCTCCACATCCACTGCGTATTCACCGCTATCAGCCTCAAGAGCATCGTTGATGATATCCGCCGCCGACTCGTAATCCATTGCGAAGATTTCAGTACGGTTGTTCCGTAGCATCTCACCCGTCAAACGGGCACAATCGGTGTTGATACGCTCTAAAATACCGTCGATGCGTGTGCATCTGCCGGCAAGCTGCTCGTCCACATGCTCGTCCGAAACACGACCACGCGTGTGCAGCTGCGCGATGAGGTCGTTGACAGCACCAAGCGTTGCCGTGTATTCGAGCCCCCAGCAAATGTTTTTGTTGGGGCAATCGTTGCAAAAAGAATCAAAGGAACGGTCACACAAAAGGCGTAAATCGAGCGTTCCCGGGCGGCGAAATCGATCGCTGAGGTTATAAAACACCTCGGAGAGCGAGGAGAATGCATCGGAAATACCGCGAAACCGCTCGTTGGAATCGCGGTAGCGGATGCTCTCCACCTGCTGTTGTTGATTTTGAACTGTATCCACTTCCCCACCCGATTTATCCACGGCCGCACGGGGGGAGAAAACAGCCGTTTTTTGCACCAACACGAATGCAGTTGCCGATAGGAGGGTGGCAGGCACAAGTGCCAAAAGGATGAAAAATCCACCCACGTATGCCGACCACGCAAGCATTGCAAGCACCGGCAAAAGTGTGGCGGTGGCACTTTCCTTTTTTGTCTGCTTGAGAAAGATTGCCACGAGTGCCGCGAGCAAAAGCGCAGGAGCTTGCATCGGCTCATAAGCAAGCCCTGCAATACCTGAAGCCAAAATTCCTTGGAGCGCGGTACGGTTTGCACAGATGTAGAGCGTAAAAAAGAGTGCCGCCATAGGGGCGAGCGGAAAAGACAAAAGTGTGACCGTGCGCGAAGCATACACGAGCGAGAACAACAGCGCCGCCTCGGAAAGACCAACAAGCCATTTCACCTCGGTTCTGCGTTCTAAAGAAAGCGCAAAAACAGCTGTTGCCGACGTCGCCATTAAGATAACAAAAAGAGCGGCAAAAAAATCGTAATAGCGAAAGCCCCCCGATATAATACGGTGGAGCGCAATGACCAACGCGCAAAGGGCTGCCGTCGACATTCGCAAAAGAATGCTCTCACCAAAAATACGATTCCAAAAAGCCAAACGTATGGCTTTTTTTGCTTGCTTTTCTTGTTCTGCATCACTTTGCGGTGCTTCGTTTGCAATGCGCTCACGCAGACGCTTTTGCAACCTCTGTGGCATTTCAAAGCGTGCATCGGGTGCATCGAACACCGCCGCCACAATGATGCGAAGAATCGCCGCCGCAAGATAGGAACAAACATAAAGCGCGGGATTTTGCATATTGACTACGGCGGTAACAAGGAGACCGACAAGCACCGAGAGAGTGTGCCCCGAGGATGCGCAAAGAAGTGCAAGTCCCAAGGGATATGTATCAAATACGAGTCCTGCTTGTCCAAATATCCAACCGGCACAGCCCCAAATAATTTCGTGCAAAAGCCGTTTCAAACGCGATAACCAAACATTCTCTCCTGTCGCTTGTTTTTCTTTTGTTTTTCGCATACTGAATGCGCCAATTTTTTCTTCTTGCATAACCTTAACCTTCCTTGATTTTTGATTCTTTACTATTTTACTCCTTTTTGCGCGTGGAAAATGTCGCAACCGGTTGGTCGGTTTTGCATTTTTTATGACGCGAAAAGGTGTAAAAACATCAAAAAAGAAAAAAAGAAGCTCCTTTTGGCACAAAAAAAGAAAAAACACCGCATACTCCGACGAGTGGTGGCGATGCTTGTCGTGCGATTTTTGCACACTTTTTTCGCTTTTTTGTCTTTTTCGGGGAAAGAATATAAAAAGAGCTGACCGTCAGCATGCTGTGTGGCGGTCAGCCTTGAAGTGAACGTATCGCTTCCCAAAAGAAACCGAGGTCACCGGTGGGATCGATACCGAAGAAAATCATGAAACAATTACGCAAAATAAAATAGATTATAAGAACGACGCAAAAAACGATCCAGCTCCATTTTGGGAAAATGATAAGCGGTTCTTTCTTTTGAAAATACCGGACCCACGCCCATACGTCAAGGGCGAGAATGACAATACATAAAAGAACGACAAAGGCATTGTAATTCCACGCCGCCGCAAAATCGAAGCGAAGAAGTGCCGCAACGGCTCTCGTTCCACCACAGAGAGGACAGTAGATGAAAAAACGATGCATCAGACATCCACCAAGCACACTACTAATCCACGATGCCGCTTTCATATAGAGCGGAAAAAGCAGTGCCATCAATATCCCTGCACCGTGCAGGGCCAAAAATATCGGATGCCGCACGTTGACTTTTATCTTCATTCCCTCACCTCTCTTTCATTCTTATATATTGTAACATAAAATGCGGCGTTTGAAAAGAGGGACGGTAAATTTTTCATCTTTTTTTCAAAACAGATTGACAAAAGCGTTTTTTTCGTGGTATAATAAATAAAAATCAACAGGAGGCCCTTATGAACAACGATTTTGATTTCACGATATTCTCAACAGTTTTTGCTTCTGAAGAAAAGAAAAAAGAAAAGAAAAACAAAAACGGCTATGCCATCGCATCCTTGGTGTTTGGTATTGTATCGGTTTTCTGTTGCTGCTGTTGCTGTTTTGCCGAAACACTCGGACTGATCATAATGGGCGTTTCTGCCATTCTTGCCATCGTTTTCGCTTTTCTTTCCAAAAAGAACAACGACAAGATGGACGCCAAAGCCATTGCAGGTCTTGTGCTCGGCATTATTGCCATCGTTATGCTCTTGCTATTTATCGTTGCCATCGTTGGCGTATATTCCATGATTGACACAATGCCCCAAGAAGAGCTGCTCGCATTTATTGAAGAAACCTACAAGCCTATGGTTGATGAAAAGACCTACAACGAGCTTGTTGAAGCAATCAAATCCATTTACGCAACACGCGAGGGTCAATAATATGCACCCCAAAAGCCGACGAGCAATCGTCGGCTTTTGTTATGAAGATACAAGGTAGGTGCGACCATTGGTCGTCCGCCACCGCAAAAGCGTTTAGATGAAAAAAGGACCGTCGAGGTCGTCATCCCCTACAAGACACAAAGATAGGGATAGCAAGTGCGCTATCCCTTTGCCGTTTTATTGGTTTATTGGTTTATTGTTTTATTGTTTAACTCCCCAAATACAGAGAGGTGTTTTTTCGTTCGGAACAATCAGTTTGTTTTCTTTGATAAGCTCCTCCATCAAGAAAGCAGCAACATCAAGACGATGGTGAATTTTGGCGATATCGCCACATTGCTCTTTGAGCGAAGCAGGGGCGTGTTCTGAAAGTATCCTTTCTGCTTGATTTGATATGTCAATCATACAGTTCGCCACTTCTTCGGATATCACGGAAGTTAGCTTGCAAATTTTCTCAAAAACTTCGGTTTCAAATACAAGGAAATTGGCGGATAGCTTGTTGTCATCACAGTGAATGAAATTATTTTCAATTAACCACGGAAGCGTTATATTTTCATGGTTTGCTTCTTTGCACAGAATTGCATCGCATACGGCTTCGGCTTTGTCTTTAAAATATGAGTGCTCATATAATTGCGCCTTTATTGCCGCTTTATAGTTTACCGCTGCGAACCACGCTGTTCCGGCTTTATTTCCCGTTTTCAATGTAATAGCCGCAAAATGATGGTTAGCATAATCGTTATCGTATCCGAAAATCCATCCATTGCAGCCAAGAGGCAACTTGTTTGGGTTTCCAAGTGGAGATTTTTCTTTCGTCAGTCCATAACCGTTCATAAACGCAAGATTCAGGACTCCAAAAAGCAATCGATTATCATCGTAATCGTTACCGTGAAAATCAAGCGCACGGATCTGCGGCAAAAGACTGACTGCTTTATCAAATACCGATCTTGCAACGTCGGTATAGATAGCGGAAGTGTTCTTGACAAATTCTTTTTCATAGGCATCCGTCAGGATCACGATATTTGCCTGATACTTCTCCCCGACCTTTTTCAGCACACCTGCTTTTTCCAAAATCTCTATTTCTTCTTCCAAATACGGCATGGAGACTCCAAGTTCCATAGATAGAGCTTCTGCCGTCATAGCCTCGTAATAAGTTGCCAATACAATAGATCCAGGGAGCTTTCGATCGAACAAGTTGTAATACTTGTTCCAATCTCCCCAAAAATCGAGTCTAAACGTTCCGGGATTATAACTTTTTTCTCCAAGTGTTCTCGTCATACCGATACCTTCCTTCAATAATTTGCGCGTCTTAAACAAATGGTATTTTACCATTTCAACGCTGATGTTCTGTTCTTTCGCTATTTGAGAACAACTTTTATTATCGACATAATAAGCAACGCAAACCTCACGGTGTGTTTTCTTCAAAAGAGAAAGTTCACGGCGAAGCAGATATATTTCTTCACTCTCGGTTTCCTTTTGTATGTATTCCTCTGCGGGTGAGAGGTCGTACATACCGATGGTTTCTTCGGTTAGTTCTACGGTCTGTGCGGCAAGCTCGCTCCTACGGATAAAGCGACGGAACGTGTTCTCTGCAATCTTCCAAGCAAAGCTCCAAAAGGCTTCTTCGTTTTGAAGGTTGCGCGCTGAAACGATGATCTCATATACGATTTCGGATGCGAGATCATCCACCTTATTTTTATCATAGAGCTTGGAAAAAGCGTAGCCGTAAATTGCCGTCAAGTTTTCGGACAGCAATTCCGATGCTCTTTTGTCGGTCATAGTTGTTCTCCTGTGTTTTGAAAGCTTTCACTTATATAGTGTCGCAGGAAGTGTGTCGGTTAATTGATTTTGAAATATTTTTGCTTTTTTTGGGGGGGAGGCGGCGGGAGCAAGCCCCCGCCCTACGATATATCATTCAACTCTCATAGCAAGCAAGGTCTCGGTGGGTCTCGCTGCGGCTCGGTCCCGTTCGCGTTTTGACAGTCCACCGGACTGTCATTCATTGCGCTCACGCCGCTTCGCTACGTCATCCCCTACAAGATACAATAAAGGGATAGCAAGTGCTCTATCCCTTCTCTTTTTCCTTTTTGTTAGAGAGTTTTTTGGAAGGGGTATGGGGAAACCTTTTTTGCCAAAAAGGTTTC
>SVQS01000171.1 GCA_015065205.1 Oscillospiraceae bacterium | reverse complement strand
AAGGGAATTGCTATAAGCGACGTGGAAATGTGTACACAAACTACGCTTTACACACGCATTGGCAACTCGTTTGTTTATTTGTGTATGGCGTTTGTTTTGCTTTTATATCCTGTTGATTTCATTATGCACAAATATAAAAAAGATATTGAAAGGAGAACGAATATATGCAGAAATGGTGTACCGAAGATTGGCAATTTGAATTGATAGTAACAAGGGGGAAAGCAGGACATTGCAGATTGGGATTGGAAAAAGGAGACAAATTTGTTTTTTCCTATGGATGCCCTGAGGGGATATGTCCTAAAACAATGATGACGATATACACATGGTGCGAAGTTATTCGATGTGGGGGTGATTTTACATATAGAGGCGAAAAGGAACGATATGAAATAAATATTCCTTGCGCAGATGGATGTATACAATTTCATCTTAAGGCTACACCTATTAATCGTGATGAAAACGGAAAACCGCTGCCAAACCTTCCAAGACCGCAAGACTAAAATTTTTTATAAAGCAAAGTAAAAGTAACCCCGACAGACTTAAAATCTGTCGGGGATTTTGTGTGGTTGTGGAAGCCATCCAAGCCGCAAAGAAACTTCTTTATGAGAAACCGTCATTTGAGAAGCGGCTTCCTTCATTATTTTTTTGATTTTGTGTTTGCCAACGGATTTTGTGCCATCGCTTTTTCAATGTCGGCATTGGAAACGTGCGTGTAGATCTGCGTGGTGTTAAGCTGCTCGTGACCGAGAATTTCCTTGAGGACACGAACGTCCACGTTGCCTGATTGATACATCAGTGTAGCGGCTGTGTGGCGGAGCTTATGTACTGAATAATGCTTGGATTCGAGCCCGGCGAGTTTGAGATACTTATAAACCATCGCTTGCACGGTTTTTACGCTCATTCTTTGGTCTAAACGACTCAAAAATACCGCCTTTGTGTTAACGTGCGCATATTTTTGGCTCATACGGGTAATGAGATAATCGGTCAGTGCCGCTTGACAAGCATCGTTGAGGTAAATGACGCGTTCTTTGCTTCCTTTACCCATAACGCGGAGCGAGGTCAGGTCAGAGTCGATATCATTGATGTCAATGCCGACAAGCTCGGAAAGACGCATTCCACAATTGAGAAAGAGGGTTAGAATAGCATAATCACGCTTGCGGAATTTGGATTCTTTATCATTATCCACTGCCGCCAAAAGCCTCAGCGATTCGGTGAGTGTAAGGACTTTGGGGAGCGTTTTTTGTGCCTTGGGAGAGTCGATGTCGGTGGTGGGATTGTATTCAAGATAATGGCGTTTGTTTACCAAGTACTTATATAGTGAGCGGATAGCGGAAAGCTTTCGCGCACGCGCGCACCACTTATTCTCGCGGTCGTCGGTGATGTAGGCAAGGTAGTCGTAAAGATCCTCGGCTCGAATTTTGCTAAGCGCATCGAGTCCAATCTCTCGGACGTCTATTTTGAAGAATTCTTCGGAGCGGAAGGGAATATCATTTTCTCTTGCTATGAGATAGCGAAAAAAGGTGCGCAAGTCGAGTAGATATTCATCTACTGTTTTTTGTGAGCACCCTTGAATGCTTCGCTTATATGATGCGTATTCCTGAATGAGGGATGAAAATTCATCCTTTGAAATAAGATTCGCCATAGCATTCCTCCGCGTTTCTACTTTTATTATACATCATATCACAATATTTTAGTTGATAAATTGTAAATTTTTGCGCCATATAGTTGCATTTGGCACAAAAATTCGCTATACTATATGCAAATAAGGAAGCGAGGTAGTGCAATGAAAGGCTTTTTCAAAAATCATTCCTACGATATGATAACAATGCTGCTCAATCAAATAGCCATCGCTATGTTTGGCTTCACCTTGGTGCTGGCGGCAATGAAAATTGACAATGATGCTCTTCGAAACGTAACAAGCATTTTTTCCATCCTCTTTTATCTTGTGCTCCTGTACATCAAGGCTTGGGATATAGGATTTAAGGATAAGATTTCGGTAGAGCAGGGTAAAAAAGCGAGCAATCCACTCCGCGGAGCGCTGATTTCTTTGTGTGCCAATGCCATTAACTATTTTTTGGCTATCTTTATTATGTTGCGCGCACTGCTCCCAAACGTTTCTTTTTTCAAGTCGATCGGCGGCGTTGCGCAAGCAATTGCCGTTTTTGCACAGGGAATGTATACGGGGGTTTTGGTCAACCAAGTTGGCGGTGCGCCGCTCAATGCCTATTGGATTTCCTATTTTATCATTCCTCTGCCGGCAATTCTTGTTTGCGGTCTTGCTTACTATTTCGGTTTGCATGATGTAAAGCATACGGGATTCTTCCACAAAAATCAATATCCCGAAAGTGACCGCGAGTCTAAAAGAAAGGACTAACGATGATAGAGCATCTGATTTTTGACCTCGACGGTACCATTATCAATTCCTATCCGCACTTTGTGGACTTCTTTTATGCTGTTTGCGAAAAGAATGGGGTTGACGTTCCGTACTCACGCGAAACTGTTTATCGTATGCTCAAAATCACCGTCCCACAGGCATATGGCAGGTTAGATTGTGCAGATAAGATGAGCTATGAGAAGTTTTATAGCGATTTTGTGGAGCTTTATACCGAAAACTATCAAAAGCTGACGGGATTTGAGCAAACGATAGACCTGATTCACAAGGCAAAAGAAGCAAGGAAGAAGAATTACCTCTATACCCACACGGGGCCTGTGGCAAAGGATATTCTCAAAAATCTTGGTGTTTTTGATTGTTTTGAGTTTGTGTTGGATGCTTCCTACCATTTTCCTGCAAAGCCTGCGCCCGATGCGCTCTTGTTTTTGGCAGAACATTGCGGACTTGATCCCAAAGAATGCCTTATGATCGGTGACCGTCCGATCGATGCCATGGCAGGAATGAACGCCGGAATGCTCGGCTTTTTGTGGGATGAAGACGGTCTTTATCCCGATGCAAAAGTTGATTATCTTTGCAAAGATATCACCGAAGTTGCCAAGATTGTTGGTATATAAGAGACAAGGACAGAGATTTTAAATCTCTGTCCTTTTTGATTTGTTAAGTCAGTTCGCGTTTCATATAACCGCAAGTGAAAGGGAAGAAATCGAATTTTTGTGTTCCGGTGTGAGAAAAGCCGAATTTCTCATACCATTTTCGCAAACGTTGATTTTCTTCAACGATTCCAATGTTCATTTTCGTGCAACCGAAGTCTTTGGCTGTATCAAAGGCATGAAGCAAAAGTTTTTCACCTATCTTTTGGTGTCTAAATTGTGGCAACACACACAAATTGTTCAACTCGCACGCATTGTTTGCTTGGAGTGCCAAGGAATAATATCCAATAATTTTATCGTCCTCAACAAATGCGAACATTGGTCTTTTTTCGTTTTCAAAATGCCAGAGCAAGCGTTCTTTTGTGGTAGCAAAAGCAGTGAAGCGCGGAGCGTTTTCCACAGTAAATCCAAATTCAGTGGCAACTGTTAAAAAACTGTTTTTGATCACCTCAACACATTCCAAAAGATCGTTGTTGGTTACTTTTCTAATCATACGTTAAAACGGAAGAACACGATATCGCCATCCTGCATAACGTATTCCTTGCCTTCGCTACGGAGGACGCCGGCTTCTTTAGCAGCGTTCATAGAGCCGTGCTTAACAAGGTCGTCAAATGCCACGATTTCGGCACGAATGAATCCGCGTTCAATGTCAGAGTGAATTTTTCCGGCAGCCTTGGGAGCTT
>SVQS01000012.1 GCA_015065205.1 Oscillospiraceae bacterium | reverse complement strand
TCCTTACCGGTAGCAGAGCCTACGCCCATGTGTGCGTAGCCTGCGTTTGCCATAACGCTGGTAACGTCGGCAAAGTCGAGGTTGATAAAGCTTGGGATGTTGATAAGACCCGAAATGCTTTGTACACCGCGACGGAGAACGTCATCGGCAATGCCGAAAGCATTGGAGAGGGTGAGCTTGTTGTTGGAGACCTGCTTCAGTCTCTCGTTAGGAATAACGATGAGAGAGTCAACGTATTGAGCCAGCTCAGCAATACCTGCTTCAGCTTGCTCGTATCTCTTCTTGCCCTCAAATGCGAAAGGCTTGGTTACGATACCAACTGTAAGAATATCCATCTCTCTTGCAGCGCGCGCAACAACAGGAGCGGCACCTGTTCCGGTTCCGCCACCCATACCTGCGGTAATGAATACCATATCGGTACCCTCAAGGATTGCGCGAATATCGTCAATGGACTCCTCGGCTGCACGTGCACCGATCTGGGGGTTAGCACCCGCGCCAAAGCCCTTGGTAATCTTTTCACCAATGACGAGCTGACTGGGAGCCTCGGATTTGCGAAGAGCCTGACGGTCGGTGTTGACAGATACGAACTCTACGCCGCGAATGTTGGTTACGATCATGCGATTGACTGCGTTGTTTCCGCCGCCGCCTACGCCGATAACCTTAATATTGACGCCACATTCCAGGCTATCATCATGTTCAAATGTCATGGTTTTTTTCCTCCGAACTTTTACAAATCATTATTTTTGGCATTGCTACCCTGCGTGAGGGCGCAAATTTACACTCTATATAATATAATACAATGTTTTTTTATTTTTTTCAAGTCTTTTTTTGAATTTTTTTTAACTTTTTTCAATATTTTTTCAAAAAATGTCGTACTTTTGTCGTACTTCCTCAAAAAGTGCTCATGCAAAGAGGTTGTCGGCATCAATTTCTCGGCGAGTAGCCTTACTTGTGTTGGAAATGTCGATAACCTCATAGATATTGTGGTTTATGGGAGTTTTGTGCAATTCTTCTTCAAGAAGTGTCAGCTTTTTATCCATATCCTTGAGTTCCCCGATCTCCACTCTTGCGGAACCCGAAAGGACAAAGGAGAGTGAGAAGCGCTCGGAAAAATCAATGTAAGTGACATTCTCCAAAAGGCTGCGAGTGGCAAGAACATCCAAAAGCTGTGTCAGGTAAGAAATATCTGCTCCCGCATTGGCAAACTGAATGGTATAGCCGATTTGCACGTTTGAGACCGTTGGGAGCTTGACACGCAGAAACGGGGAAAATGCCTCTTCCCCGTCTGTCTTTATCTCCAAGACACGCAAGCTACGGTCAAAGGAGAAATATTGGTTTTGGTGTTCTGCATACATGACTGTCGGTCTTTCTACGATCTCGATTTTAACCGTAAAAAAGTTGATACTGATATAGATATCGCTGGCATATGGATATGCCTCTATGAGAGCATTGCAGGCATCCTGCATATTCCATCCAAAAAGCTCATCGCCCGCAGAAATACCTGCCATTTGGGCAACGGTCTCATCATCGTAGTAGCTATTTCCTTCTACTACAATCTTGTTAATTTTGAATACGGGGAGAATAAGCATGGTAATTGCAAGCACCACAATAACAGCACCCGAAGCAAGCATACAAAAGCGAAGAATCCCCAACACCTTTTCATTGGGCTTTCTTCTTTTGGGTTCTCTGACTTGCGGTTGCACCTCGTCCTCAGAAATGCGGATGCGAGTGGGGGTGTCGTTTCTTGTATTCATAGTTTTTTTCGTCCTTTCCTGTTGTTATTTGTTCGTCAAACGGACAATGTCACGCCAAATGTCATGACTTGCATCCTCCCTTGCAAAGGATGCAATATTTTTTTGCTGCTCACACAGACGCGCATTGGATGAAAGAAGCTCACAAACGGCCTCTGTAAGTCTGCCCTTTTCGAGATCTTTTTCCTCTACAAGCGCAGCCGCGTTTGCATCGGCAAGTGCCTTGGCATTTTTATATTGATGGTTTTCTGCAACGTAGGGGGACGGAACAAGCACGCAAGCTTTTTTCATCAGTGCCAGCTCCGAGAGTGTCATAGCTCCCGCGCGTGCAATGACAAGGTCCGCCGCCGCCATCTGCAGGGGCATATCGTAAATGTAGGGGCACAGGATGCAGTTTTTTGCTTTATCAAGTCCTGCTTCGCTAAAGAGCTTGCTTGCTTCGTCATAATTGATTTTTCCGCTTGCATGTAGGTGGATGATTTTTGTATCCTTTGCAGCGGTCGATTTCATAAAGTCGATTACAGCGGCATTGAGCTTCTCTGCTCCGTTACTGCCGCCAAAGGAAAGAATAAGCTTTTGATCCTTTCCAATACCGAGCTTTGAGCGGGCTTCCTCGCGGTCAACAGTTGAGAAATCCTGCAATATCGGGTTGCCAACGCACACAACCTTGGGATTGTTGCCAAATGCCGCTACGGTTTCGGGAAAATTTATCCAAATGCGGTCAACCTTGTTTTGCAAACGCCGAACCGCAAGCCCCGGATGGGCGTTGGATTCATGCAGAGCCGTAGGAATTCCCATTCGCGCCGCCGCCGCCATAATGGGCCAACAAGCGTATCCGCCCGTACCGATCACGATATCGGGCTTGAATTTTTTTATGATGGAAACGGTTGAGGGCAAATACGGAGAAATTGCCGCAAGCGCCAATGATTTGATGCGACCTATCCCACGCGAACCCTGCAATGCCGTCGACTTAACGTGGTGAAGCTTATATCCTGCACGAGGAACAAGCTCATCCTCTTTACCGCCTGCAACACCAACAAACTCTACGACCGATGTGGGAGCATTTCGCAAAATCGTTTCGGCAATGGCAAGAGCGGGATTGATGTGCCCTGCTGTGCCGCCGCCTGTCAATAAAACGCGCATATCAAATGCCTCCTGTTGGGAATTGCCACAGCATTGCGGTTCCTACCATAAACACTGCGGTCAGGAGCGTTGGAATAGCGAACCAACGATGATCACCGTGGAAATAAGGCAAAAAGCAGAAAGCCAAAAAGCTCATAGCCGCAAGACCGAGAACAGCAAATACACAACCGAGAAGCACATCAAAGTTGCTGGCGGCAATACTTCTGCCGAAAATGAGCATAAAGAGCAAAAAAGCGCCGCCGATGCCCATAGATGTATATAAGGTTTTGAAAAATTGTCTCGTTCTGATTTTTTTCATTTTCTTGCTCCCTTTCTATTTTTTTAAATCTTTTTATGCGATGCGTAGCGAGAGATGGAGAGGATGATACCAACCTCTAAAATCTGCAGCATCAATGAGGTTCCGCCATAACTGAAGAACGGCAACGAAATACCCGTGTTAGGCATCGAATTGGTTACAACTGCAATATTAAGAATAACCTGCAAGGCAACCTTGAACGTCAGTCCGTAAACGATGAGTGAGGAGCACTTATCGGGCGCGTGGCGCGCGATATGGAAGCCCCTCCAAACAAAGGCTATGAACAATCCGATTACGAGAATGGCACCGATAAAGCCGAATTCCTCGCAAATGATAGTAAAGATAAAGTCATTTTGCGGCTGTGAAACAAAGCCGTATTTTTGTTGGCTGTTACCAAGACCTTTGCCAAACAGTCCTCCCGAACCGATTGCCATCAGTCCTTGCAAGGTCTGCCAAGCAGAACCGAGAGGATCGGCTTCTTCGATGTTGAGCCAGGTATCAACACGCGCAAAGGCATACGGAAAGAATATGATGAGCATACACGCCGCAACGGCAATAATGCCTGCAAGAGAGGCGATCCATTTGATGCGTGTGCCGCCCAAAAACATCAGGCTAATTCCAAGCATACCAATAATGGCAAGTGCAGAGATGTGTTTTTCAAGCGCTACAAGTCCGCCAACACCTGCAATCATCAATCCCGGGAACAGAACACCGTATTTAAAGTCTCCCCCGAACTTGTGCGGTGAAAGTACTTCTTTTTCGTGCGTTGTCATAAAGCGTGCTAAAGTCAATACCAAAGCAAGCTTTGCAAGCTCTGAGGGCTGTAGCGTGATAACTTTAAGGTCGATCCAACGGCGTGCGCCACTGTTGAGGTCTGTTCCCAAAGGAGTCAGAACCAGGAGCAGAAGCACAATGGAAATGCCGTAGAAGATATAGCTGAAGTCGTACCAAAATCTTGGGGTACAGTACTTGACAACCACAAAGGTGAATAAGACCGCCATCATCAAAAAGATGACATGGCGAATGATAAAGTAGGTCGACGTGTTGTGGTGCTTTTGCGCAAAAACAAAGGATGCACTGTAAATCATAACACAGCCAAACAACACAAGCGCCGCCGTAATGAGCAGGAACGGAACGTCTACACTTCCCTTTTTCAATCCGGTTTGATTTGTGTATTCGCTTGTTCTGTTTGTTTCATCCTTGGGTGGTCTTTGCCATAAGGAGCGCTTCACTGTATTTGGTTGTTGGTTCATAGCAAAGTTCTCCTTTCGAGGTTTTATTTTTTATCTTGTCAGGATGAATGCCAGCGTGCAGAAAGCAAACTGAACGAGTGCGAAAACGATTACAACTTTATTTTCGCTCCATCCGCATTTTTCAAAGTGGTGATGAATGGGTGCCATTTTGAAAAGACGTTTTCCGTGTGTAAGCTTAAAGTAAAGGATCTGCAATACGGTGGAAAGCAGTTCGATAATATACACTGCGCAAACAAGGAAGGTCAGAAGCGGCTCTTGCATTTGGAAGAGAGCCCCCATAACAATTGCTCCGAGGAAAAGCGATCCCGTATCTCCCATAAACACCTTTGCGGGGTGAATATTATAGAGCAAAAATCCAAGTGTTCCACCAATGAGTGCGGCACTGACAACGGAAAGGCCTATGTCCTTTGCATAAAAAGCAAAAATAGCGAAGAAAATACCAATGACATAGGTAACTGTGGATGCAAGTCCGTCAAGACCGTCGGTAAAGTTAGCACCGTTGATAACACCCACCGTCAAAATGCCGGCAAGAATGTACCAAAGTGCTCCGCGAACGGGAAGATTAATCAAAGGAATGACAACCTCGCTCGGTAAGTTACCCGTATATCCCATTACACAGAGATACCCTGCCGTAATGGCAAACTGAAGGACAAGCTTTTGTATTCTGGTAAGCCCCTCGTTTTGCTTCTTAATCAGCTTACAATAGTCGTCAACAAAACCGATAGCTCCGTTTGCAACAGCAAAAGCGACGGTAAGCGCCAAGGGAATATAGTCCGGAGCCTCGCCCTTGACACCAACATAAATGAAGAAAAGAGCAATGACTGCGAGAATAGCCAAAATAAAGCCAATGCCTCCCATTATGGGAGTTCCCTCTTTGGATTTGTGCCATCGCGGACCGATGTCAAGAATCTTTTGCCCCGCCTTGTGCGAGCGCAATATGGGAATTAAGATGCGCTCTGCCAATGCCGTTATGGCAAAGACACCAAGCGTGACCAAAATAAAGGTAATTGTGAATTCTTTCATCTGATTATCCTCTCTTTTTTGTCTTTCTTACTGTTCTCTCAAAGCATTGACAACACGTTCCAAACGCACTCCTCGGCTTGCCTTAAACAAAAGTGTATCGCCCACGTTGACGCGAGACATTAAACCATGGGTTATGCTTTCGATGTTGTCGCGGTCGATAAAGAGCAAAACCTTTGCAGGATTCATACCTGCTTCAACGGCTCCTTGTGCAATTTCAACACCGCCATTTCCTACACCGACTAAGAGGTCAATGCCACTGGTTTGTAGATATTCCCCAACCGCGCGGTGGAGGGAGATGCTCTCACGTCCAAGCTCTAACATATCTCCAAGCACCGCTATGCGGCGGCTACCGCAAGGAGCACATTCGCACAGAACATCGATTGCAGCTCTCATCGATTCGGGAGCAGCATTGTAGCAATCTTCTATTAGTGTTACACCGCCTAAATTTGTGATTTGCTGACGCATATCGGCTGCTTGAAAGTTTTGAAGTCCTCTTTTAATCTGTTCGGGCGAAAGCCCTTGCAGAGTGGCAACGGCAAAGGCGTAAAGTGCCGCCCATACGTTGTGCCGTCCGCACACGGGAATATAAAAATCCGGATAAGAGACTCCTTTGTACACTACATCAAAGCGTGTTCCGCCAAGCTCCACACGAATATTTTGTGCAAAAAAGTCGGCATCCTGACGTTTGAGTGATACATAAACCGTGTGGTAACTTCTGCCGCCGATATTTGCGAGAAGCGGCTCGTCTCCGTTAAGGATAAGATATCCACCCTTTTTCAATCCACACAGAACCTCAAGCTTTGCACGGCAGATGCCGCGGCGGTCTCCGAGAGCTTCCATATGTGAGGTGCCAATATTGGTAATAACGGCAATATCGGGCTCAGCTACAAGCGACATACGCTCAATTTCGCCAAAATCGCTCATGCCCATCTCAAGAACGGCACATTCACAGTCAGCAGGAATTTCCATTGCCGATAGTGGCATACCGATGACGCTGTTATGATTGCCCGAAGAAACGTATGTACTCTTCCCCTCACGCATTACGGCGGCAATCATATCCTTGGTCGTGGTCTTTCCCACACTGCCCGTAACGGCTACAACGGGATATGTGCGCTCGGCAAGCTGTGCGCTCGCCATATACGAGAGTGCCATTTCGCTATCCTTAACGGCAATAACAGCGACATCCTTTCCAAGAACATCGTGCGAGACAGGCTCCTGCGAGATAATGCAACGACATCCTGCCGCGACGGCAGTGGGAATGTAATCGTGTCCGTTGACACGCTCGCCCAAAAGGGCGAAGAATGCGGTGTTTTCATCCGCTTCGCGAGAGTCGGTACAGAGTGAATTTATCTTAAAATCAGAATTTTCTTCGTTTTGCAAGACACCGCGGCACATACGGGCAAGTGCGTGCGCCGTGATACCATTCTGTATTGAAAGCGTGATCTTCATACAGTCGGTTCTCCTTCTTTTTTATCTTCGCCGTTTTGTGTGCGCAGACGCGCACGAAAGGCCTCTTTTACAAGACAGCCCTCGCAGAACGGGCGGCGTTCCCCGCCTACGATTTCGTATTCTTCGTGTCCCTTACCTGCAAGCAAAATCAAGTCACCCGCCTTTGCATTTTCAATTGCATAGCGGATGGCCGATGCGCGGTCGGGAATGACGGTATAAGCTTTTTGCGGCGGTATACCGGAAACAATTTGGCAAATGATTTGCATTGGATCCTCACCGCGAGAATTATCCGAGGTGATAATTACGTGGTCAGCAAGCCGCGATGCAATTTCGCCCATAACAGCCCGTTTGGTGCGGTCACGGTCACCGCCGCAACCGAACAGAACAACCGTTCTGCCACCCTTTTGCACAAGATCGCGTGCTGTCAAAAGTAGCTTTTCAAGCGCATCGGGCGTATGTGCATAGTCGATGAGCACCGAAAAATCAGCTTCGAGCCCTAAACGAACACGCTCCATTCTGCCTTTTACACCACCCATTGTGGCAAGGGCCGTTTTGATTGCGGCAGGACTGCAACCAAGCTCCAAAGCACAAATAGCGGCCTGCATCGAATTCATAACTGTGAATTCCCCTGCAATGGGACAGACAATGCGCAGACGCGTGCGCATGGAAGAAAGTCGGTACAGAACACCGTTTTGCGCTTGGATTTCTATCTCGGTGGCACTGTAATCGGCATCTCTTCCCTTTGTTGTACAAGTGATCCTTCGACAAGTTGCATCAGCTAACATTCGCTCACAATAAGGCGAGTCGGCATTGAGAATGCCAAGCTTTGTTTTTTGAAACAAGCTGGCTTTTGCGGCCGCATAAGCACCCATCGTTTTGTGAAAATCCAAATGCTCGGGCGTTAGATTGGTGAAAATGGCCGCCTCGAAGGTAATGGGGGCAAGCTTACCTAAGGACAGAGCGTGCGATGAGACCTCCATCACCACGTATTCTACTCCTTCATCACGCATCTGTGAAAAGATACGATAAAGGTCACGGGGGTCGGGCGTGGTCAGGTTGGAAAGTCCTGCTTCGGTTACGGTATCAATAACACCTTTTTCGGTTTCGCACCCCACAGTACCAATGATACCGCAGGTGTGCCAAGAGGTCCGCAGGATGGTGCGCAGCATATGTGCCACACTCGTTTTGCCGTTTGTTCCCGTAACACCGATAATTTTCAGATCCCGGCAAGGAAAGCCATACCAAGCGTGCCACAAATGTGCAAGTGCCTCACGAGTGTTATCGCATTGCAAAAAGACGACTTCTTTTGTGTTTTTGGGGATAGGATGGTTGCTGTCTGTGAGAACACAGACAGCACCGTTATTAATTGCGTTTTGAATATAATTGTGAGAATCAAATTGCGTACCGCGAAGGCAGACAAACATCGCTCCCTTCATTTCTTTGCGAGAATCGGTCGAAATATCCTCGATTTCACAATTAAAATATGCTTCTGGGCAACAGATGCCTGCGGCATCGCATAAAAGTTTGAGTTTCACAGCCCTTCCCTCCAGGTTTGAAAATTTCTTTCAACTTCCCGACAGAAGGTCTGTCTTGCAATTTCATTTAATGTGATAGATCAGGAGTCCAATCCTCGTCGTAATCCTTGTCACCCAAATGACGGAAGGTGACCTCAACCACTGTGCCCAGCGGAACGGTCTCGCCTGCGGCAACAGATTGGGAAATTACAGTGGCTTCTGTTCCACTCAAATAGTTTTTGGTGCCGAGTATGCGGATATTCAGTCCCGCATTGATAAGTACTTGATTTGCCGCAACCGCGCTCATTCCCGTAACATCGGGAACCTTTGTGGTAAGCGTTTCGGTTTCTTTATCGACATAGACCAAAATTCTTGCCGAATTCTTCTCTACCACGGTACCCTTTTCGGGATACTGACGGCGGATAATGCCCTCATCTGCACCTACGATCTCAATATTAAGACCATTTCTTTGGCAGTAATTTCTTGCGGCAGAAACGGTGTATTCCACAAAATTTGGAATCGTTGTTGCCATATTTTCGAGTTCTTTATCGGTGTAAACTGCTTCAACGCCGAGATACGGAAGGATGGTTTCCATAACGTTTGCAACGTAAGGAGCGGCTACAACACTGCCGTAAAGCGTTCCCTTTGTGGGTTCGTCGACCATAATGATGATGGCATATTGCGGATCATCGGCAGGAGCAAAGGCCACTGTAGAACAAACGTATTTTTCGCTGACAGCGAATTCTTCGGGCGCACCCGTGTAATTACAAATACTGCAAACAAACATTCCAACGCCTTCGATGGTTTTGAGATTTGCAGTGTAACCGCACAAAGGACATTCGCGTTCCTTCTTTTCGGAGGTACCGGTTTTGGCGGCAAGGCGATAACCCGCAACGTATGCATTCTTTGCACCACCTGTACCCGAAACACCTTCTTCCAAGATCTTTGCCACAGTCTGGCAAACGCTCTCGCTTACTACCTGACGGCGCACGTTGTTATCAAAGGACTTGATAACGTTTCCGTTTTGGTCGGTGATGGAAGAAACAAAGTGCGGAGTAACAAGGTATCCACCGTTTGCCACGGCAGATACAGCCGTAATTTGCTGAATAAGAGTTACATTGAAGTTTTGACCGAAAGCATAAATAGCTAAGTCAAGGTCGGTAAAGGCACTCTGCGCCGCAAAGACGCCGCCCCCCTCACCGGGAAGGTCAATGCCTGTTTTTTCGAGATAGCCAAATGCCTTGAGATAACTATAAAAGGTATTTGTTCCAAGGCGAAGACCTACCTTCATCAACCAAGGGTTGCAGGATTGCTGAATACCCTCGGCAAACGTGAGTGAGCCGTGTCCTCGAACCTTGTGGCAATGGATATTTCGTCCCAAAACAGTCAAGGAGCCGGTACACGTGTTACTCTCACCGAGAGTGACAACATCCTCTTCCAGTGCCATTGAAGCGGTAATTACCTTGAATGTAGAACCGGGGATGTAGGACTCGGTAATGGCCTTGTTCGCCCACATATTCAGTTGCAGATTTTGCTTGAGCGTGTTATACGCGTCGCTACCTACCTCATAATCAAAGCTTTGAAGGGTTGCGATTGACTGATCATCCAGCTCGCGGGGGTTATTCAGGTCAAAATCGGGATAGACAGCCATACCGAGCACCGCACCTGTTTTGACATTCATTACGATGCCTGCCGCGCGGTTCTGCCCGCCTGACTCGAGGTATGCGTTTTCTAACTGCTCTTCAAGTGCAGATTGCACGAAAACGTCGATAGTAGAATTGACATGATATCCGTTTTGCGCGGGAATGTATTCCTTGAACGCATACGGCATTTCATTACCCGAGGAGTCACGCGCCGTAATATAACGGCCGTTTGTACCTGCGAGCATTTTGTTATATTGAAATTCGAGACCGTAAAGTCCCGTTCCGTCGCTTCCCGTAAAACCGAGAACGTGGGATGCAAGTGCGGAATAGGGATAATGGCGCGTGTAGGTGCTTTCCAAATAGATCATTTGTTCAAGATCGTATTCATCGATAAATGCGCGAACAAGATCGGCAGTATCTTCATCCACTTCGCGCGCAATGGTACGATCGAGATATTTTGTGTATGTAGTCTGCTTGAGAACAAACTCATAGGAGACATTCAATATAGACGAAAGATTTTCGGAAATGAGGGTGTCGAGACGGATGTTACTTCCCTCCTGGTCGTGCAGGCTTTGCGCGCGCGCAATAGAAGAGGGTGAAAGAAATACGCGATAGGTTGTGATGTTGGTAGCCAAAAGCACACCGTTTGCATCATAAATGTTACCTCGAGAGGCATTGACGGAAGATTCGGTGGTGATTTGCTCAAGCACCTTTTGACGGTAGTGCTCGTATTTTACCGTTTGCAGCAGAAAAATTCGCACCAAAAGAGCAGAAAAGAGCAAAACAGCAACTCCCAACAGTATGGCTGCGCGCCCTACTGTTTTGGGATGAAGATTGCTTTCGCTCCGACTCTCACCAACGTTTTTTCTCTCTTCCATTTTGCCGCTCCTTTCTCACAATTTTTGCACGAAAAGCGAGGCTGTACTCCTCGCTTTCCCATGCTCTTTTATATTATGAAGAGAACGGCTAAATTATGATAAATACCGCTTATTTGAGTCCAATTGCACTCAAAATGGCAGAAATCCCCACATTTTCTTGCTCTTCCTCTTCAAATACCTCGATGGAATCGCCCGAGCCCATAGAAAGGTACTGCATTTTTACGTATTTTTCGTCAACCATACCAAATTCATCGGTTGCAATGTCGCGAATGAGCAAAAGGTCGTTCTTAACATCGAGTTCACTTTGCAGATCCGACACCTCATTTGCAAGCTCAGAGAGCTCGACTGTGAGTTGGCTGACACGCTTTTCCCCATGCTGAATCATGACAGAGCTTGCAACAATGAGCATTAGAGAAACAGCAACCGCTATAATGGCGGCAAATGCCGAAAGCGGAAACCGACGAGTCGATTGCGTGGTATCGACGGGTGAAAAATCGAACCACGCAGGGGTCGACGTACGGATATAGTTGAAAACTTTTGAGGGTAATTCCTTGATTTGTGCAGGAAGAGTGATAAGCTTTTCTTTCAAGCTCTCTCCGGCTTCATGCCTCACCACAGCGCGGCAAGGCTTTTCTGCTTCTCCGGCAAGAACAGACTCGTCCTGCGCAGGAATGACAGAAAAATCCTCTTTTTTTGTGCGAATTTCACGTGTCTCGTTAAAATATTGTACCAGATCGGCACCTGACATATTCTCTTTACCATGGCGATAGCAACCATTGATAGCAGCATCGCTCATAGATGACAGTCGGTATGCTGTGGGGGCAATTTTACGGGTCTCGTTTTCTTTTGCAATTTGTTCGATGTTTTGGGCCAAGGTGGCCTTTGCTACACCGCGCAGAGCAAACTGCTCGGTAATATTCTCTACCTTTTGTACGGCACTGATCTCAAGCATACGACCGGCAGAGGCATTATTCAGTTGTGTCTCTTGGCAGTTCATAACGCTTGGTCCCTTCTATTAATAATATTTTACACTCTTACAGCTTTTCGGCAATGCGAAGCTTTGCACTATGCGAGCGAGAGTTGACTGCTAACTCCTCAGCGGAGGGCAGAATAGGTTTCTTTGTCAAAATATTCACCTTCGGTTTGTTACCGCACACGCAAACCGGAAAGTTCTTGGGGCAGGTACAACCGCCTGCCAGAGAATTGAAGGTCTGCTTGACGATGCGATCCTCAAGCGAGTGAAAGGTGATGATGACGATGCGTCCCCCCTTGTTCAAGAGAGACACGGCGGACTTGATTGCCGGAGCAATCACATCCAACTCGGCGTTGACCTCAATGCGCAAGGCTTGAAAGGTTCGCATTGCCGGATGGTGTCCGCCATCTCCGTGGCGCGCCGGAACGGAGCGTTTGATGATCTCAACCAGTTCCCCTGTGGTCTCGATCGGTGCCGTTTGCCGTGCGCGGATAATATTCGATACAATTCGTGAAGAAAAACGTTCTTCACCGTATTCAAAGAGGATGCGTCTGAGGGCGTCCTCGGAGTATTCATTTACGATTTTTTTAGCAGTAAGAGATCTTGTTGCATCCATACGCATATCGAGGGGTGCATCCGAACGGTAAGAAAATCCGCGTTCTGCCGTATCCAATTGATAGGAAGAAACGCCAAGGTCTAAAAGAAGACCGTCGATGTGCTCAATGCCGCGCTCGGCGCAAACCTTTGCAAGGTCGCAAAAGTTGCTGTGCACGACCTCAGCCCTCTCGCCAAAGCGAGAAAGACGTTCGGTTGCCACAGCTACTGCCGTAGCATCCTGGTCAAGTGCCAACAGCTTTCCGCCCTCTCCCAAATGGGATGCGATAACAGAGCTGTGTCCGGCTCCGCCTGCGGTTCCGTCGATATAAATACCGTCAGGACGAATGGCAAGTGCTTCGATGCATTCATTCAGCAGCACCGAATAATGCGAAAACGAAATTTGCTCCTCCATTGCCATTCTCCTTACTTTTCTACTTATTTATTAGAGCCCCAGCTCTTCAAGCTCGCCGATCAGCTCGGCTACATCAATTTGAGCCTTGTTTACATCATAAGTGGACTCGGCCCAGATCTCGGCGTAATCGCCGCAACCGACCACCACAATGCTACGCTCGATTGCCGCATATTCTACAAGCTCCTGCGGAATGACCACTCTGCCCTGAGAGTCGGGTGTGACCTGTGTGAGAGATGCGTGCAGAAAGCGCAATATTTTTTCGGAAAGCTTACGGTTTTGTGCCTTGAGGGGGGCAATGTATTCCTCCCAACCGGCAAGCGAGTAGACCTTGAGACACTTTTCGCGAATGTCTTTTGCAATGACAAAGGTCTCACCGAGCTCTTCGCGCAATTTTGCAGGCATAAAAACTCTGTTTTTGCTATCCTTGTTGTGACGATATTCTCCGCCGAACATAATGTGTCTCCTTTCACAAAATCAGGTTGCTCGTGATGAATTTGCTCCACTTTGAAACATTTTGCACCACTTTGCTCCACTCTGCTTATTATTATATACTATTTTTTTCGCGTTGACAAGGGGTTTTTGAAAAAAAGTTGAAAATTTTTTGATTTTTTTTAGATTTTTTTGTCAATTTCAATTCATCGGTAAAATAACAAGGCTTTAGGTGATTTCTTGCCTTTTGACGGGTATTTATTTTTTGAAAAAAGTTCCAAAATACGACGAAAATAACTTGACGAAAATTTGAAAATATGTTATACTAAAATGAATAGACTTTTGTAAGCTCATACTCTTGGATAAAGGAAGGATTTTTGAATGGAACGTGATGTTGAACTCTTTGAAGCGCTCTATCTCTTGCGTCAACAAATAAGAGAACGCGAAAAAGCAAAAACTGGCAGAACCCCTACCGTCTGCCCGGATGATGCCTTGCGTGAAATGACTCGTCTGATGCCCAAAAAGGCCTCAGACTTTTATAGCATTGCCGGTGTTGGCCCTGCTTTTGTAGAGAACTTTGCCCCTGAATTTCTTGCTGTTATCAACGGCGATAAGGTTAGTGGTGGCGCCGCACAGGTTTCGGATCACGTTGAGGAAACACTGCGTGAGCTTTCCAAAAAGCTCATTAACATTAACAAAACCAATCGTATGCTCTTCTTGCCCAAGCTTGCGGCAAAGTATGCGGTTGACCTTTTTGATGCAAATGGCCGTTACAATCCCCTTGACATTCTCTTTTCCGCAACCGAGCCGATGGTAATTTCCGAGGCGGCTGATCAAGACCTGCCCCGTACCAATCCTGCTCGCGAGAGATACAAGAATCTTGTTAACCTCATTCGTGAAAGCTCTCGCGATATGCGTGACAAGGGTCAAAACGACCTTTACATCGGTTATCCCTTTGTGCAAGGCTGCCTTTCAAACGGTGAATTTGGCATTCGCGCCCCCTTGTGCCTCTTCCCTGTAACGCTTGACAGAAGCACCACTTCCATTTCTATTGCTCTTGACCCCACGCGTGACGTTGTGTATAACAGCACGCTGATTTTGGCGCACTATAAATTTAACAGCATTACCTCTCCTATGCCCGATTGCGTACCCGAGGAGATCAACCCCGATACTTTCTTACAAGAACTTTTGGATTTTTACTCTTCCAATGATATTCGCATTGAATACAACAGCGACGAGCTTAAAAAGTTTACCGAATATCCGGGCGAAACCTTCCCGAAGTATACGCGCGGTACACTTAAGCTTGTGCACAATATTGTAGTTGGTAAGTTCCCTGCTTACTCCAACTCCATTCAACGCGACTTTGAGCAAATTTTAAACAAGGGTCTTGTCAACCGCTTGGTATCCGACCTTGTATCGGATTACGGAGCTATCGACTTTTACTCCGACCACGACGATACAAAAAATGATCTCGACCCCAGAAAATCCATCCCCGAGGATTCTCTCGTTTATATCAACGCGCTCAACTCGGCGCAGGAAACCGTTTTGCACGCGCTCAACACCACCGACGAGCTGGTCGTTGAGGGCCCTCCCGGCACAGGTAAGTCTCAAACCATTACAAGCCTGATCACACAGTTTGTAAACCAAGGTAAGAATGTTTTGATGGTCTCCGAAAAGAAGACCGCACTTGACGTTGTTTACTCGCGTCTCGGTACCCTCTCCCGCTATGCGGTGATGATGGACGACGCAAACAATAAAAATCTGTTCTACAGTCAGCTTGAGCGTCTGCTCTTGAGCACCGACGCAAACGCACCGATCGAGGCACCCGATCTCTCCCCCATTTCCGCAGAGATCGATACCGACGTGGCAACACTTGAAATCATTGCCGACAAGCTCTTCAAGCCCGGCGAGTTTGGTGTGGCTCCCTACAAGCTTTATATGGAGAACCGCCGCATCAATCTACAAAACCACGAGCAGATCAAGACCTACAAGACCATTCGCACGGTGATCACCGACGAATTGCTCCACCTCAACTATGATGAGATCTCGGCAATTCATAAAAAGTTTGCCAACGGTCAGCTGACCAACAGCCTTGACCACTATCAGCTCACCATCGAGCGCTACCCTTGGTTCCTCAAGATGAAGGACGATCTTTCCAACTACGATCTCATCCTCTTTACAGATGCCATTGATGAAATGATCCTGAAGGTGGATGAGTGGAGAAATCAACCCTTTATCAAACGTCAGACCTCTAAGGGACGTCTCACGAAGGAAATTCAAAATCTGACCAAGAATTACTTCCAAAAGACGGGCGGCTCTTATACCGTTCGTTTGATGATGGAACAACCCGAAGCAGTTAAGCAGAGCCTTAAGGAATTTACAGCGGGATATGCAAATCTCAAGCCCGTTGTTACGAGCCTGACTGCAAACGAAAACCTCTATCTTGCGGCATTACGCAAAATTCATAAGATTCTTGCGGGTACCGTGACCGAGTGGAACGACGAGCTCTACAACACCATTCTGTTTGAATACATTCAGAAGTTCGAGAGCGAAAATCGCACGCTTATCCCCAAGGTTGATTCCTTTGAAAAGATCATCTCCACCATGGAGAACAACATCAAAATCAAGCAAGAGCTCTCCCGTCAGCGCATCACCAAGCTCTTGGCAGATGATATCAAGTATATCACCACCTCCAAGCGCAAGGGCGAGATCAGCCGTGCTGTTGAAAGCCGCAGACGCAGCAGCGTAACCAAGTTTGTTCAAAAGTTCGACTTTGAGATCTTCAAGGCTCTCAAGATCTGGCTGATGACTCCCGAGGCCGTATCCGAGGTCCTTCCCCAACAGAACGATTTGTTCGACCTTGTTATCTTCGACGAGGCTTCTCAGCTTTATGTTGAGAGAAGTATCCCCTCGATTGCACGTGCAAAGAAGGTTGTTATTGCGGGTGACCACAAGCAGCTCCGCCCCTCCAGCCTTGGCGACGGACGTTTTGAGATGGAAGATATGCTCGACGAGGATGCAGAAATTTCGGCAGCACTTGAAGAAGAAAGCCTGCTTGACTTGGCTCGCTTCCGTTACCCTGACGTACTCCTCAATACACACTACCGTTCCAAATACGAGGAGCTTATCGACTTCTCGAACTACGCTTTCTATAAAGGAAGACTTTTTGTTGCTCCCAACACCGACAAACCCGAAAAACCGCCTATTGAGGTTCACCAAGTTACCGACGCCGTATGGCAAGGTCGTGCAAACCGCAAAGAGGCAGAGCGCGTAGTAGAGCTTATTAAAGAATTCTTTGCAACAAGACAGAACAACGAAACCATTGGTGTTATCGCCTTTAACGTGTCGCAACGCGATATGATCTATGACGTCATCGATGAAGAATCGGTCAAGGATCCCAAGTTCGGCTCTATTGTTCGCGCGGAAATGAACCGCAAGGACAACGGTGAGGATACAGGCTTCTTTGTTAAGAACATTGAAAGTGTTCAGGGTGATGAACGTGACGTGATTATGTTCTCTATTGGTTATGCCAAGAACACAAGCGGACGCCTCATTCACAACTTTGGTTGGCTCAACCAAAAAGGTGGCGAAAACCGACTCAACGTTGCTATCAGCCGTGCGAAGAAGAAGATCCACATTGTAACATCCTTCCGCCCTGCCGAGCTGATGCTGGACGACGCAAAGAACGACGGTCCTCGCATTCTCAAGAGATACCTTGAGTACGCCTTTGCGGTCAGCCGCGAGGATCACGACGAGGCAGAGATGATCCTTCGCTCCTTTGGTGAAACTTACGGCATTGTTGCCGCTCCTCTGGAAACAGAGTTTGCACAAAGAGTTGCAGATGCTCTGCGCGAAAAGGGCTACGACATTGATACCCAAGTTGGTATTGGTGGCTACCGCATTGACATTGCCGTTCGCAAGGGTGGCAAGTACGTGCTTGGCATTGAATGCGACGGTAAGCTTTACAGCGTGGCATCCTCTGCACGTGAGCGCGATTACCACCGCCAAAAGTACCTTGAATCCCGTGGATGGAAGATCAAGCGTATTTGGAGTATGGACTGGTGGAGAGATCCGCAACGCGAGATTTATAATATCTGCGAGATTGTTGATAATCTCTAATCCAATAAAAAAAGGATGGGAAAGCCTGTGGGCTTTCCCATCCTTTTTATCACTTTACTTTATAGACATAATTGCAACCTTGCCGCTATTAGTTTTGACATTGATTTTGATACCATCTATACCGCTGACGTATGTATTTCCCTCTTGTGTTACAGGGAAATCAATGGTCGGTGTGCCGTCGCGACGGCTTTCGTGTGTAAGTGTGAAAGCAGTGGCTTCGGGAAGCTCGATTGTAACGTCACCCGAGACGGTTTTGACGTCAATATTATCAATAATAATATTTGAAACGGTTACGTTAGAAGAAACAGCATTGATATTGAGCGTTTGCAGCTGCCCTATCAGCCTTTCGGGAATGCGGAGGATGAGGTCTTTTTCCTTATCCTTGTTTGCCCCAAAGAAAGAGGATGAGCCGCGATATTTGATGGAGAGCGTTTTGCCATCCTCGCTGACAAACCAATGCACCTGCGTTTTTTCGCTCAATTCAGCAGGCGCGCTTTCGCTGACCGAAACATAGGCATCCTGACAGATAACAACGGTGACGTTGCCGTCGATCCAATCAAGGTCAATCCTCTCCAAATTGGGGGCGGCAATGGTTCCCTCTCCTGTTTGGTAAGCATTATCATCGTAGCGGTAATTGGTCCACCCGAGGTTCCACTCCCCTTTGCCGATAAGTCCGTTGAGGACTCCAAGCAGAATGGTGCACAGCAACAATCCGCCAACAATAAAAGTAGAATATTGTATAATTTTTTTGGTTTTCATAGTGGTCTCCTTTGTTAACGTAAACGGTTCATTTTGTCGGTTTCTATAACGTTCCCCAGCGTGTAGAGCACCAATGCGGCATCGGCGCGACAAGCGCGCGACCAAGTCGTGACGTCGGTGTAATCGGTGCGTGGCGAGGAGAGATTATACAAAACGAGATCAAAGTGCTGTGCCAAAAAGGGGGCTACGGAATTGGCAAAGCTATCCTTGAAAATCGCGAGTGTCGGGCGGTCTTGACCGTCCTTTTTTGTAACGGTGACAACGTCGTGCGTGCCATCGAGAAAGACAGAATATTTGTCGTTTCCCGAGAGATGCCTGCGATTGTAAAATCCCCCATCAAGCGTATGACCGTCGGCTGTGACAAGGAACTCTTCTTCGTTGCCAAAAAGCCACAATTCCACACTGTCGGGCGGCACAAAATGAAAGCCTGATGCCGCGGCAAACGTGCCATAAAAATTGGTAGAGACGATTTCTTTCTGGAATTTTTCTGTGGGAATGATGTCGTTTTCCATTCCAAAGGCTTTCAAAATATCGCAGTAAGCGTAGTATGCGCCAAGCGTTGTCCAATGGTGGTCTGTGCGGTAGTAGACGTATTCTCCACTCTCATATCTCTCTCGATAAGTGGGAACGAGGTCGAGATAATTGACATCTTCTGCTACATTCTGCCGCAAGGTTTCAAGCATCGCGTCACTTGCATGATTGGGATATAAAAACGCAGATGAGGCGACATCGGCGGTACGGCCTGTTAGGAAAACGACAAACGGAACATCAACATTTTCGGATGCGCGATTGATCCCGTCAGCCGCGTTTTTTAGATGCTCGCTGTCGATGATATCGCTATCCTCTGCCGCATCTTTACCAATGCGCGCGGTGGCAAAAAGTCGCTTGGCAAGCTGACCTCTGTCGCCGAGCAGGATGCCATTATTTTCGCCCTTTCCTGAGAGGAGCTCAAGCGTGCCTTTGAGGGTGACAAGAACATCTCGCGCCACAAATTGGTCGGCAAAATAGTCGTTGTAGGCGCTTGAAAGCTCGCCTGAAAAAAGTTTATCTTTATCGAAACGCGGAAGCGTTTGCAGGGCGCGGTTCTCACGCGCGGAAAAATCGTTATCGGGGATGATCCAAAAGGCGATCGCCGTAAAACCAAGAAGCAAAACGAAGCTGACGACGATGGCAATTGAGTGTCGGTGTTTCATTTATTGCTTCGCGCGAATGCGCTTCCCTTTCTAATCAATTCAATCAAAATTGTGTGTATTCAAACGGACTAAAGGTGGAGTCCACCAAATATGCCACACACACAGCAAAAAGTGCAAGGCAAAGGATAACCGTTGCGGATTGCAGGCGCGGATGTCTTATTTGTATGCGTTCCCAAATTCTTTTGGGAATGGGTGTCGCGCCGATGGAGGAAACAAGAATGAGTGGCACCATGCGTATCAAGGTATAAAGCGCAACAGAGGTTGCAAAGCTGTCGATTCCCACGCCAAACAGGGCTAAAAAGGTGGCAAGTGCCGCGCCGAGGTCGCTGTGTGAAAAGATGAGAAATCCCACACCGATGAGAAAAAGTGAATACAGATGCCCTATTACACGCGGCGAATTTTCTAAAAATTTGAGCAAAAATGCGCGTTCCAATATCAAAATAACGGCAAAATAGACGCCCCAGAGTACAAAATTCCAATCCGCTCCGTGCCAAAAGCCTGTGAGTAACCAAACAACAGCAAGGTTACGATAGCGTTTGAATGTCCCTACGCGGTTGCCGCCAAGCGGAATGTAAACGTACTCACGAAACCACGACGAGAGCGAAATATGCCATCGACGCCAAAACTCGGTAATACTCTTTGAAATATACGGATAGTTGAAGTTTTCGGGAAAGTGAAAGCCGAACATTCTGCCAAGTCCGATTGCCATATCCGAGTATCCCGAAAAGTCGTAGTAAAGATGCAAAGAATACAAAATCACCGTCAACCACGCGCCCACAACGGTTGGTTGCACGGCTCCGCTGTCCTGAAAATAGACAAATCCTGCCGCCAAAGCATCTCCTATAAGCACCTTTTTGGCAAGTCCCACGACAAAGCGCAAAATACCCGCGGCAAAGTCGTCAACGTTCTCGCGGCGCGAGGTGAGTTGTTCGTCAATCTCGGTATAACGCACGATTGGTCCCGCAATCAGTTGCGGAAAGAGGGTGACATACGCGCCAAAATTGATATAATTCCTTTGCGCCGCGCAATCGCCGCGGTACACGTCTACCGTGTAGG
The DNA here is from genome assembly GCA_015065205.1 of Oscillospiraceae bacterium. Lineage (GTDB taxonomy): Bacteria > Bacillota > Clostridia > Oscillospirales > CAG-272 > UMGS1865. The sequence continues at coordinate 1,721 of SVQS01000012.1, read as the reverse complement.
AAATGATTTGAAAGGTATAAAAAGAGATGCCTATCGGCAATGCCAATCCCGCAATCGTAGGTAGGTTGATCGTGGGCAGGCGCGAAAGATTTTGCGCGAAAAAGTTATAGTATTTGAAAAAGAGCAAAAATGAAAGACTGACACATACCGAAAGTGCGGTAAATATCTTGGCGCGGCGAGGCTTTTCTTCTCGATACGTGCCGATAAGAAGCCCAAAAAGATACGCAAGAGTAGTAGACACGAGCATCAAAAGCACGTAGATCGGCTCTCCCCACGCGTAAAAGAAAAGACTGACGAGAAAAAGGGCTAAATTCTTCCCTTTTCGCGGCACAATAAAATAAATCAGCAAAACCGCGGGCAGATATGCAAATAAAAAAATCAGAGAGGAAAATACCATACTTAAGATAGCTCTCTTTCTTCCTTTTATTATACAGTATTCGCGCTTTGTTGTCAAGAAATACATTTTGAAAAATATATGATACTTTTCTATTCGATAAATCTACTCTCTTAGCGGGCAGGGTCTTGGAGGTGCCTGACCGCTCGCGGCAGCAAAAGCGAGGTTGCACCTCGCGCCGACTGTCTATCCGTGTGTTAGGAGTTCCCTTTTAGAATTTATGTTAGGGAGTTCTTGAAAGGGGTGTGGGGGAAACTTCTTTTAAGAAGTTTCCCCCACATAAACCGCGTCTATTTTATTACGCTTTGCCAACGGAACCGAAGAGCTCCATCTTTTCTTTAACGGTTGCCTTGATTGCTTCAACGCCGGGAGCGAGGAGCTTACGGGGGTCAAAGCCCTTGCCGGAAAGATCCTTGCCTGCCTCAACGTATGCGCGGGTAGCAGCTGCAAATGCGAGCTGACACTCGGTGTTAACGTTGATCTTGGAAACGCCAAGGGAGATCGCCTTCTTGATCATATCCTCGGGGATACCCGTACCGCCGTGCAGAACGAGAGGCATCTCGCCTACCTTTTCGGAAACGGCTGCGAGAGTCTCAAAAGAAAGTCCCTGCCAATTTTCGGGATATTTGCCGTGAATGTTGCCGATACCTGCTGCGAGCATGGTAACGCCGAGGTCTGCAATCATCTTGCACTCGTTGGGATCAGCGCACTCGCCCATACCAACAACGCCGTCTTCCTCGCCGCCGATAGAGCCGACCTCTGCTTCAAGAGAAAGTCCCTTCTCTTCGCAAACTGCAACGAGTTCCTTGGTCTTTGCTACGTTCTCTTCGATGGGATAGTGAGAACCGTCGAACATAATGGAAGAGAAGCCTGCCTCGATGCACTTGTAGCAGCCCTCGTAAGAGCCGTGGTCGAGGTGGAGTGCTACGGGAACGGTGATACCAAGTTCATCGATCATAGCCTTAACCATATTGGTAACGGTTTTGAAGCCGCACATATATTTGCCTGCACCCTCGGATACGCCGAGAATAACGGGAGAGTTGAGCTCCTGTGCGGTTTGAAGAATGGCTTTTGTCCATTCGAGGTTATTGATATTGAACTGACCTACAGCATAGTGACCTGCCTTTGCCTTGGTCAACATTTCTTTTGCCGAAACTAACATTTTAAATCCTCCTGAATTTTGTTCAATTAAACAATAACATTATATACCAAAATGCGAAAAAAATCAAGAGTTTTTTTGATTTAGGTCAAACTTTTATAAAATTTTGATGATGTGCCTAAAAAGTTGGCATACTAAACGCGTATTTTGTAGAAGTATGCGAGGTGA
>SVQS01000170.1 GCA_015065205.1 Oscillospiraceae bacterium | reverse complement strand
GGATGCCTGACCTGCCGATGTAAAATCATCGCCGTCTACCTTGAAGTGAAAACGAACAGCCTCACTCATACGGTTGCTCCTTTTGCACCCAAACCCGAGGCATACAATTTACCGCAAGCCTCGTACATTCTTTTGCGAGTCTTAAGAAGTACCATACCGTGTTCCCTTGCCAAGGAAATCATTTCTTGTGTGGGAGCCTTGGAGCGAACGAATACAACACAAACCATATCCATCATCTCTGCGGTTCTGACAACCTGCGGATTGACAAGTCCTGTGAGAAGAACTGCTTGATCTTTTACGTAAGCGAGAACGTCACTCATCATATCGCTTCCGCAAGCGGAGGACACTTCTCTGTCGAGTTGATCCTCTCCACACACGATCTCTGCCTCTAAGAGCTCTTGAATTTGAGAAATTTTCATAAGCGTTTTCCGGCCTTTCAGATGTAGGATTATTTGTACTTTGCAAGAATAGAATCAACGTCATCAACCGTCAATCTGCCGTAAACTTCACCGTTAACCGTGAGAACGGGAGCCAGACCGCAAGCACCGATGCAACGGGTTGCTTCGATAGAGTACTTTCCGTCGGGAGAGGTGCTGCCAATAGCAACGCCAAGCTTTTCGGAAATTGCGTTGATGATGTCGCCGGAGCCCTTTACGTAGCAAGCGGTACCGAGGCAAACTGCGATAGCATACTGACCGTCGGGATTGAGCTTGAACTGTGCGTAGAAGGAAACGATACCGAAGATCTCCTCAAGGGACACACCGGTCTTGAGAGCGATGATCTCCTGAACCTCATAAGGCAGGTAGCCGTAAATTTCTTGTGCTTCCTGGAGAATAGGCATCATGGCACCCTTTTCACCGGCGTGCTTTTCAATAACGGCAAGCAGCTTTTCTTCCTGCTCTTTTGTTCCGTGAAAATCGACCGTAGTCAATTTCTTTTTCATAATTTCAAACCTCCTGAAATAATTTATGTCGGAACGATCGGCACTAAAAACACTTAAAAAGTCCTTTGTTTTTGTCGTTTTCAGTGCTGTTCACATAATTGGACATCTTATTATACTATATTTTTTTAAAAAAGTCTATACCTTTTTGCGAAAAAGTTATTTTTTTATCAATATTTTATTTCAAAATAGCGAAAAAGAAAAAATCCTCCCGCAAAATGTGGTTTTGCAGGAGAACTTTTGCATTTCTATACAGTTTTGAAAAAGAATTTGACCGAATCCTCTACCCAATCGGCACAGGGGTGCGGTGTCAACGGCGCACTCTTGGGCTCAGTTACGTAATTGCCAAGTCCCGTGCCGTGGCGATCCCCACTCCAAATGCGGATTTCGTATGGAACTTTCTTTTCGGTAAGAGCCGCGGCGAAGTCCAACGAAGCTTTTGCAGGAACCGTTGAATCCGATCCGGTATGCCAAAGAAATGTCGGCGGTGTTTCTTTAGAAACTTGATTTTCCAGATTAAGCAGGTCTTGTACTTCTAAGGTTAATTCTTCTTCCTTTTGCGAGAAAAGGTTGAGATAGGAGCCTTTGTGTGATGCCATGTTAATTACCGGATAAGCCAAGAACATAGCATTTGGGCGATAGAGTGCACGATCATCCTCTAAATATTCATTCAAGCAAGCGTGATTCCAAAGCGTACCTGCGCAAGCCGCAAGATGCCCGCCTGCCGAAAAGCCGCAAATGATAATTCTCTTAGGATCAATACCATATTCAATGGCGTGCTCGCGCACAAAGCGAATGGCTGTCAAAGCCTCAACAAGTGCCTGCGGAAATCGCGCAGGATAGACACTATAATCTAAAACGAATGCACAAAAGCCACGTGCAAGATATGCAAGTGCAATCGGCTCACCTTCACCGGAATAAGTCATTCCATATCCACCACCCGGTAGAACGATAATAGCCGGGCGATTGTTTGGAAAATAGGTGCGCGGTGCAGCATCCGGAAGATAGCAGGTAAGCGGCACAGAACATTCACTTACTTTGATATCGTGCTTGAAATATTGCATTTTAACGTCCTTTCTTGCCTACATAACTTTTTCGAGAATATCGGCAATGCGAACCGAGGCATCACCGTTACCGTAAACGGATGTAGGGGTTTTCATTTTTTTATACACTTTTGAGTTAGGCGTAAGCAACTCTTTGCCAAGATTGAAGATCCCATTCTCGCTACATCCTGCCAAACGCAGAACACCGGCTTTAATGCCTTCCCCACGCTCCGTAGAATATCTTGTGACGATTGTGGGAATTCCGAGTGCTACGGCTTCTTCTTGGATCCCGCCACTATCTGTAATAACAAGATAGGTGCGAGACAACAGCTGATGAAAAGATAAAATATCCGGCGGTTCAATGATTCGGATACGCTCGTGACCCTTGATAACCTCAGCAGCACTCCTAACTTGTGGATTGTGATGAAGCGGGCAAACCGCTATTACATCCGGGAATTCATCTACCAGTTTTCGCAATGCCTTGAACATTCCTGTCATTTGCGTCCCCATACTCTCACGTCGGTGAGCGGTAAACAATATCAGTCGATAATCGGTGGGAAGATTCCAAGACGGTCTGTTAAAATCATTACCAAGTGTAAAACGCAGCGCATCAACTACGGTATTTCCCGTGACAAATATGGATTTTTTCTTCTTCCCTTCTCGCAAAAGATTATCTTGTGCAGCTTCAGTGGGAGCAAAATGCCACTTTGTAACAAGGCCTATCACTTGTCGATGAAACTCCTCAGGATATGGAGAATCAATATGATATGTGCGAAGGCCTGCTTCAACATGGGCTATCGGAATACGCTTGTGAAAAGCCGCTAAAGCACCTGCGAAGGCGGTAGTAGTGTCACCCTGTACAATTACAAGATCTGGATGCTCGGCAGTAAAAATTTCATCCAAGCCTTTCAAAATCCGTGCCGAAACACTCGAAAGCGTTTGACCCGTGCGCATCACATCAAGATCAAAATCAGGCTTAATTGAAAACACGCGTAATACGCTATCAAGCATACTGCGGTGCTGTCCGGTCGAACAGACCAAAACATCATATTTTTTGCGCTTTTTGAGTTCTAAAACCAAAGGGCAAAGCTTAATGGCCTCTGGTCTTGTGCCCATAATAATCATAATCCGTTCCATTTCCGTACCTCCTTGTAAACGTCGTTACAATGTACGAAAATGGTGGGAAATTTAGAACAGTTCTATTAAAGAATGATATGAACGGGTAAGCCGTTTTCGTATTTGCAGTTTACCTCACCTTGAATCAGCGGCAAAAGATATCTGCAACATTCGTCGGTAACGTGATTGCCTTCGGCATTAATGAAGGGATCGTCAACATGGCGGATCTTATTTGCAATTTCGGAAACGTCTTTTGGTTCAAATGTAATCAGGTAGGGATCGGTAGAAACACGGCGAGCAGTAATCATTTGGCGGGTAATCCCCTGTCCTGCGGTCTCAACGGCAAATTTACCGGTCTCTACGGATTCATACAAGTCTCTTGCAGATGCCAGATGTGCCGCACAGCGTTGCGGAAGATTGAGTTCAATAGAGCGAACCTTGCAACCAATTTCAGCTTTGATGGCAAGTTCAAGTGCCTTACCTGTTCCTGCAAGATAAGCGTGCCCAAAGGCGTCCTTAACACCTGTTTGTGTGCCCTCGCCAACGTAATGGCCATCGGCAAAGCGAATACCTTCGGAGACCGCAACCACCACGTTGGGGTGCTTTGCAAGCGCCGCGCGAACATCCGAGAAGAATGCTTGCATATCAAAAGCACGCTCAGGAAGATAAACAAGGTCGGGTT
>SVQS01000169.1 GCA_015065205.1 Oscillospiraceae bacterium | reverse complement strand
TCCGCTCTCTCCGGGCGTTTACATTATGCGCGACGTGCGCGGCAAGGTCATCTATGTAGGGAAGTCGCGTAAGCTCAAATCCCGCGTGTCGCAGTATTTCCAAAATAGCGAAAAGAACCTCAAAACCGCGCGTATGGTCGCTTCTGTTGAGGACTTTGACTGCTATATTTGCGATACTGAAATTGAGGCGCTTTCGCTTGAAAACACCCTCATCAAGCAATATGCGCCTAAATATAACATTCGACTTAAGGATGCAAAATCCTATCCCTATATCAAAATCACAGACGAGGAATATCCCCGTCTGGTCTTTACGCGCAAAAGAGAAAAGGACAAGGCACGCTATTTTGGACCATATTCGGGTTCCGGAACAGCATATTCTCTTATCGAGCTTCTCTCGCGCACGTTGCGCCTGCCTACTTGTTCGCGCCGCTTTCCGCGCGACATCGGACGGGAGCGTCCCTGCATCTATTACCAAATGGGACGTTGCTCGGGGCTTTGCACGGGCAAGGTAACCCCCGAGGAGCACAAGGCGACCATGCGTTATGCTGCCGAGCTTTTGGGCGGCAAGGTTAAGGACGTCAAGCGTGAGATCGAAGCGCAAATGTATGCGCACGCCGAAGCAGAACGCTACGAGCAAGCCGCAAAGTGCCGCGATACTCTCACGGCTCTTGACCGCATCAACGAGCGGCAAAAGGTTGTCGCATCTCCCGACACCGAGCAGGATGTGATCGCTTTTTATGCAGACGAGCTTTGCGCTTGCATTTCGATTTTCTATATCCGCGCCGGTGTTCTGCAGGATAAAAACGACTTTTTGTTCGGGGCGGATGCACTTCCCGAACCCGAGGAGATCACCGCATTCCTTTGCCGTCATTACTCTATGCGCGAGGATATTCCGTCGCGAGTGCTGTTGTCTTTTTCTACCGACGACGAGGAAATCGTCACCTTGAGCGAATATCTCCACCACATTTCGGGACACCGTGTACACGTGCGCGTTCCCGAGAGGGGAGAGCTGCACACGCTGTGCGATATGGCGCAAAAGAATGCTGCCGAGCAGGCACGACTCTTTACTGCCGAAACTAATCGCACCGAGGGTACGCTCGTGCGCCTCGCTGAAATTCTCAACCTCGAATGTTATCCCGCACGCATCGAGGCTTACGATATTTCCAACATCGGATCGGAGCATTTGACTGCCGGTATGATTGTGTGTGAAGAGGGGAAATTCAAAAAATCCGATTACCGCACCTTCCGCATCGGCAGTGTAGAGGGAACCGACGACTATGCCTCGATGCGCGAGGCACTTGACCGCCGTCTTTCTCATTTGAATGACGCCGAGGGTTCATTTTCCAATCTGCCCGACCTCATTCTGCTCGATGGCGGACGCGGACACGTTTCTACTATCCACGATCTTCTTGCCGAGCGCGGATTGGATATTCCCGTATTCGGTATGGTCAAGGACGATTTCCACAAAACACGCGCGCTTTGCACCGAGAACGAGGAGATCTCTATCGCTCGTGTGCAGGATGTTTTCTCGCTGATTTACCGTATCCAAGAGGAAGTCCACCGCTACACCATCGGTCGTATGACACAAGCCAAGCGTAAAACGGTGCGCACTTCATCCCTTACCAAAATCCCCGGCATTGGCGACGCCAAAGCCAAAAAGCTCCTATCCGCCTTCGGCGGACTCGCCGCCCTCAAAAAAGCAACGTGCGAACAAATTGTCGCCGTTCCCGGCATTTCGCAAAAGGATGCCGATAATATTATCGCGTATTTTAGAAAGTAAGTGGGAGAACGCGGGGGAACCTTCTTGCGAAGAAGGCTTCCCCCACACCCCCTCCAAGAAATCTCGCACAAAAGGTTATAAAATAACCCCACAGTGCACCGGCGGACAGTCGACGCAAGTCACAGACTTGCTTTTGCTGCCGCGAGCTCCCAGGGGCCACCGAGACCCTGGTCGCTCAGAAAGTAGAATAACATCAAGAGAATAAGGGGAAACCATTGGTCGTCCGCAATCCGCTGTAAACAAATTTTAGGAGTAACATCAATGAAGTTATCAAAAGAAGAGAAAAAGGCTCTATTAAAAGCGTACAATGAGAAGCAAAACAAAAAGTATCTTCTCTCAAAACGAGATGTTAAAAGCTTGTTTAACTATATTTCAAAGCAACTTTCGACAGATGGATGTGATCACACGCTAAAGCACGCTTGTTCTTGGCTCTCCAAAAAGTTCGAAGATGAGAATACTCGTCAACAAGTACTGAACGAAATCCAAGAAGATGGCGGATACTGTGATTGTGAAGTGCTTCTAAATTGCTACGAAAGATACGATTTGGATTATTAAATCTTGAAATTTGCTTGCTAATGAAAACGGGCGATTCGTGAATCGCCCCTACAATAAAACCTCAAAACCACCGTAGGGGCGATTCACGAATCGCCCGTCCACCGCAAAACAACTCTCTTAGCGGATAGGGTTAGTGGTCCCTAGCCGCTTGCGACAGCAAAAGCAAGCGTTTCGCTTGCGCCGACCGTCTATCAGTAAACTAACAAATTCATATAAGAAATTTTTGTGCGAAAGTTCTTGAAAGGGGTTTGGGGAAAACTTCTTTTAAGAAGTTTTCCCCAAGAAAAAGGAAAAATTATGCGAATCATTACAGGAAAAGCAAGAGGAACAAAACTGAATACCTTGTCGGGGGAGGCAACGAGACCGACGGCAGAGAGAACGAAAGAAGCGGTTTTTTCGATGCTGCAGAACGAGATCGCAGGCGCAAGAGTGCTTGATTTATTTGCAGGCTCGGGGCAGCTCGGGCTTGAGGCACTCAGCAGAGGCGCGAAATATGCGGTGTTCAATGACTCGTCAAGAGAGGCAGTAGCCATCATTCGTGCGAACGTCGAAAAAACACATTTTGCGGATGCGTGCGAGATCCTTTCCACCGATTGGAAGCCTGTGTTGCGTCGCTTCTCCGGCAGAGAGAAATTTGACCTTGTCTTTCTCGATCCCCCTTACGCGGGCGGATTTTTGCCAAAGGTTCTTGCTGAGATGGTAGAAAAGGATTCGCTCGCCGAGGACGGCATCATCGTTTGCGAAAGTGCCGACGAGGGCGATGTCTTTGGCGGCAACGAGGAACTGAAAAATCAATTTAGAATTCGACGTGTGGCGCGTTACGGCGCGGCGTGCGTTACTGTTTTAGAAAAGGGAGGAAACGACGAATGAGCCTTGCCATTGTACCCGGTAGCTTTGATCCAATGACGCTTGGACATTTGGAGCTCATCAAAACGGTTGCCAAGCGTTACGACGAGGTCGTTGTGGCGGTTATGGTAAATCGCGCAAAGAAATATCTGTTTGACGAGCAAACTCGTGTCTCCATTGCCGAGGAGACCGTAAAAGAACTCTCCAACGTTCGTGTGATTTCTGATAGCGGAATGCTGATCGATCTTTTTGATCGTCTCGGGGCGGATGCTGTTTGCAAGGGTTGGAGAAATCAGCATGATTACGATTACGAATTGCACATGGCTGATTGGAACTCCTCGCACAATCCGCGCTTCCGCACCGAAATGATACGCGCCAAGAGTGCGGTTGAGCACATCAGCTCTACCGAGGTTCGCCGTCGCCTTGTTGAGGGAGAGCCGCTCGAGGATATCGTTCACCCCGACGTGGAGCATTTGATCTTTGCACGCTTTATTGAAAACGGAGGTAATTGATTGTGGATTTTAAGAACATACGCCGCGGATTTTCGCGCGCGACCTTGACAATTGCAGGGATCGGTGCTCTCATAGGACTGCTCCTCATCGTCATTCCCGTTGGCTTTTTGCTTGATGTTGTCTTTTTTATGATGGGTATTG
>SVQS01000168.1 GCA_015065205.1 Oscillospiraceae bacterium | reverse complement strand
TTTTTTATGACCTTGCAAGCGGCTTTTTCAACGTGATTCACGCACGCCGCGCAGGTCATTCCTTTTATTTCGTAATGTAGTCGCATATTTTTTTGTGCGGGAAACTTCCGATAGAAGTTTTCCACACACCCCTTTCAAAAAATTTTCTAACGAACTCTGCACTTATTATACTCCTTTTCTTCTTGCTTGTCAATCATTGATCAATTCTATAATTTTTAAATTATTTGTAAATTTTATTAGAATTACGCGCGCGGGCGTTGTAAAATATTATTATTTATGTTATAATATATATAATTATATGCACGACACACTTTTTTTGAAAGGAGAATGTTTATGCCTTCTCAAAATTACATCGAAGAAATCAAAGAAATATGGAACATGGTGAAGGAATCCTTCCGTTCTCAGCTCTCCGAAACCTCAATTGACCTTTGGTTTGGTGAAATTACGGTTGTTTCTTTTAACGATCCCTCTTCTGACGCCAGTACCTCCTCGGAGTACACGCTCACACTGGGAATCCCTTCCGAATTTAAGTTCAATATTGTAAAAAACAAGCATCTTGCTTCTATTGAGGAAAAATTCTGTCAGCTGTTGGGGTTTGATGTAAAAGTCAATCTTATCTTTACAGGCTCCGCTGTTGCAGGGGATAGCATACAGAGCAAGATCATCGGTCTTGAGCCTGCACCTAAAAAAGAGGAGGTCAAGAGTCCTCTCAACACGCTCACCGATTACAATTTTGAATATACCTTTGAAAACTTTATTGTAGGCAGCACAAACAAGTTTGCACACGCCGCTTGCTACGCTGTGGCCAACAGACCTGCCAACTACGAGTCGGATACAAAACGTTCTCTTTCTACTTACAATCCTCTCTTCATTTACGGTAACAGCGGTCTTGGTAAAACCCACCTGATGCACGCAACGATCAACCGTATGAAGCAGAATAATCCAAACCTCAAAATCATCTACACACGCGGTGAGGATTTTACCAACCAGATGATTGCCTGCCTTGCCAATAAGACCATGGCTGAGTTCCACGAGAAGTACCGCAACTGCGACGTTCTCCTCATTGACGATATTCAGTTTATTGCCGGCAAGACCTCTACACAAGAGGAATTTTTCCACACCTTTAACGCTTTGTATGACGGGAAAAAGCAGATCATTCTGACCTCTGACCGACCGCCAAGAGATATCAAAACGCTTGAGGATAGATTGACCTCGCGCTTTGAATGGGGACTGCTTGCCGACATTGAACCGCCGGATTTGGAGCTTCGTATCGCCATTATCAAAAAGAAGGCAGAGCAGGTCAACATCACCATTCCAGATGATGTGCTGACATTCCTTGGCGAAAATCTGCGTTCCAACATCCGTCAAATCGAGGGTGCTATCAAAAAGCTTGGTGCACTGAGTTTTCTCTCGGGTAAGGAGATCAATATGGAGCTGGCACAAGAGTGTATCTCCGAGCTTCTCGGCGGTGCCGAGCCGGTCAGCGTAACCGTTGATAAGATCTTTAATGCAGTGTTCAAAAAATACGGTATTCCGAAAGAAGTATTGACCGGGAACAAGCGAAACAAGGATATTGCACTTGCACGTCACATGACCATTTACCTCATTCGTGAAGTAACAGAGATGTCCTTCCCGAGTATTGCAAAGATTTTTGAAAAAGACCACTCTACCATTATTTCTTCTCACCGACTCATTGAAAATAAGATTTTAGAGGATGCCGATATTGTTGCCGATATCAATGACATCAAAAAGGATCTTTAAGTTTTCCACATAGAAAAGCACTTTTTCCACACAATTTTCAACACCTGTGGAAAACCTGTTGAAATTTCTTTATTTTCTCACATATTATCCGCTTTTTTTGATTTTTTTGCTCTTACGGCATTCAAAATCGTTGTGGAATTCAAAAAATACGCAAAAGTGGAAAATGTTTCATTTTTCTGTTTTTTGTCGTTTTTTCCTGTCTTTTCCACAACAGTTTTCCACCCACAGAAAAAGCAGAAACAAGCCTCAATACAAAAACAGAGCTCCAAAGCTCATAAAAAAATCGTTTTGACCTGCTTTGGTTATTTTTTTCACTTTTTTATCAACTTTTTTCCACACACAAAAGCCGACAAAAAGAGTAAAAAAACAATCACATATACCGCTTAAGGTGTCTTTCCACAGTTTCCGCAGGCACTACTAATATTACTATTTATTATTTATATCATTCTTTCGTTATATAGCGCGAAGCGCGAAAGCAAAGCGAAAGGGAATCAAGAAAGGAAAATCCTTATGAAAATCATATTCAACCGCCAAAATGTAAACGATGCTGTTACTCCTTTGATGTGTGCTGTTTCGGGCAAATCCACGCTCACTGCCGCAGAGGGAATTTTGATTGAAGCCAGTGCCGATGGCTCCTGCGTGATGACTACCTTTGACCTTGAAAAGGGTATGCGCATAACAATGGAAACAGAGGTTGAGGAAGCAGGCGCGGCTATCATCAACGCACAAAAGTTTGTGCAGACCATTCGTGTAATGGAAGGTGAGACTGTAACCTTAACTGTTAGCGAAAATATGCAGGCTTGCATTTCCAGCGGTAAGTCTAACCATAAAATGACCGCACTGCCCGCAGCTGACTATCCTACCATTCCCCGTCTTGTAACCGAGGATGGCTTTGTGGTCGGTCAGGCAGTACTCAAAAAGATGCTTTCCAAGGTGATGTTTGCTATGGCATCCAACGACCAACGTCCCGTGCTCAACGGCTGTTATTTTAAGGTCAGCAACGATGAGCTCTTGATGGTATCCTGCGATAGCTACAAGCTGGCAAGATGCGCTACCAAGGCAGAGATTGAAAACAAGAACGAGGACGGTTCCGAACTCAAATTTTCCTTTATTATTCCCACAAAGACCGTGAACGAGCTTTATAAGCTGCTCAAGGATGATGAGCGCGAGGACGTTCGCATTTATATGAGCCGCAAGAACATCGTGTTCAACATTGGTGATATGGTATTCTTCTCCCGTCTTATCGAAGGACAGTACATCGATTACGACCGCATCATTCTCAAAACACACCGCATTTTTGCAACGGTTGATAGAGAAAAGATGATCGCTGCGCTTGAAAGAGCTGCTCTTGTTACCGAAGAAAAAATCGCGGGCAGTGTTCGCTCGCACGTAAAGCTTGCGTTCGATGGCGGTGTTTTGATGATCTTTGCTGTCTCCACGCTTGGCAGTACGTATGATGAAATTGAAGTTGAGCAAGAGGGCGACCGCATCATTATTGCATTCAACAACCGCTTCCTTTTGGATAGTCTTCGCGCAAGCGATGCCGAAAAGGTCAGAATTTCGATGACCTCGGCTCTGACCAGCATCAACATTGAGCCCGCAGAGGCAGACGAAGAGTGCACCGACCTCTTTATGCTCCTGCCCGTTAGAATGAAAGAGTAATACAATAAATGGAATGTAAAAAAATATCCATTCGCAATTTTCGTAACATAGAGACGGCAGAGATCGCGTTTGAGAGCGGTGTTAACATCCTTTGCGGTGAGAACGCGCAGGGCAAGACAAATCTTCTCGAAGCTATTCATTTCACGTCTTTGGGCAAAAGCTTTCGTACCTCGCACGACGAGGAGATGATCCGCTTTGGTGCCGAGAGCTGTGAGGTGTCGATGGATTTTTGCGATTCTGTTCGTCGGCAGAACATAACCGTTCGCATGATGCCGGGCAAGCGAAAGCACATTGAGCACAACAAAGTCAAGGTGTCAAGAGTCTCCGACATTGTGGGCGCGTTTCGCACGGTTCTCTTTTGTCCCGAGCATCTCTCGCTTATCAAAGAGGGACCGGGTGAGCGGCGCAACTTTTTGGATATTGCGCTCTCG